>NZ_JBIQFG010000015.1:0-61897 GCF_045369345.1 Ureibacillus sp. 179-F W5.1 NHS
AGTGTCTTTGTTTTTCTTCTAAAACGAAAAAGGTAGAAGACTGAAAATTCAGTTAAAATTTATGCGACATTAGTGATGATTTTTGAATAAAATCAAGGTATACATTTATACTAAGTAGGATTTAAAATTCTCTGTTGTAAAAGAGAAAGAAGGGCAAATTATTATGGATACCTTTATTTACTTTTTGCTTTCTATTGCTTTCATCTTTTTATTTATAATAGGTATCTTTTTAGCTAAACAGAATGGCTGGATAGACGTAAGTAATGTTCTATTACTCGTTATCGTAGCTTTGCTCTATGATAACGGAATTCTAGTTTTAGGAAAATTTATAGGGGAAGGCGATTTACTGAAAGCTTTAAATGAACTACGTTATTGGTTGCATGCTTTTGTTACGCCTCTACTTGTACTTTTTGCATGGCATACATTAGTTAATGCCAATATTAAATGGGCATCGAAAAAAATAGTACAGTTTCCCACTCTATTTCTTACACTTTTTTTCATTATCTACGAACTACTCTCACTAGTACCTAACCTCTCTTTAGAGCCTACTTGGAAGAATGGGGTTTTAAGTTATACAAAGAATGAAGAAGGCATTCCTGTTATGATCATTGGCGTATCCACAACATTATTAATCACTTCTATTTTCATTTGGTGGAAACAAAGATGGCCATGGTACTTTGTAGGCATTCTTTCTATGGGAATTGTCCCTATTTTAAATTTCCTTTTGCAAATCGATGCTCCGCATAATATATCTGAATTTCTTTTAATAGTTGCCCTGATTGCAACAAAGGCTTACCAACAAAAAATAGCACTAATACATGAAAAACCCCACCTTTCTTAAAAGGTGGGATTTAAAAATTTATTACTTATTCATTTTATTAAGAAAATCTCCTAATAAACTGTCGAGATCATTTTCCATGTTCGTCCGCTCTTCTTCCACCGCTATCGATTGATGTTGTGTTGCTTTGTCCCAATCAAAGGAGTCCAAATCATCCATCATTTCTACGTGCCCGTCAGTGGATGTTCCTTTAATAGAGTGTATATCGTCATCACCATATGACGTTTCCGTAATGGGCGACTCTTCATATGTCCCTTCTTGTAAATACAAAGCTTCATCTATATCTAAGGAGTTACTATTTAAAGATGATAACAAAGCAGTGGCACGAACAGGATCCATTAAAAGTTGATAAAGTATCGTTCCTAATAGCGCCTCTGAATGCTCATGTTTTAGCCAATCTCGTTGGGATTTGCTTAAGCTATGGGGAAGAGGAATCGTAATCGTTTCCCGTTCCTTCGAAAAGGATTGACCAACCCCTCGCAGGACAAATTCGGCAATTTTACTTGAAAAATTTCGTCTTTCAACTTCCTTTAGCTTTTGTAAATGTTTCAGCAGATGGTCAGGTGTATCAGAAGGGATACGAAAGGAAATGGCTTGTCCCCTTTTTATCTCATTAGAATTTGAGCTTTTCATATGATCACCCTAATTAATTTTTCACAGGCTCTTGAGGTGATTTAGGCTTTTCCATCTTTCGAACAAAATCAGTAATTAGTTTATAATAAGCATTGGCCATCATCCAAATGCTCTCTTTTTCATCTTCAAAAAATTCAATATTATATCCATCTAAATTGTTATTTAAGGTTTTAATATATTCTTTTAATACATTAGCTCCTCCACCAACAAAATAGCAGATTTCTGTTTGAGAATTTTTTTGCCATACATTTCTTAATAAACGATATTGCTTTTTAGCTAGTTCGAGTAAAATTCGGTCTGTAATATCATGGACACTTGTCCGGCTTCCCTTCACCATAATATGGTTCCGATCATTTTTTCTCGTAATAATTTCCACTACATCGCGACGGCTATCTAATTCAATACCATGTTTTGAGCGAATTTCTTCTCTAATTGCCTCTAAAGATTCGGATACACCGAGATTAAACCCTTGTGCTTTATCATCATCCACGTTTCGGTTTTTAATAACAGCAATATCCGTTGATAATCCGCCAATATCTTGGATAATAATTCTTTTATCGATTAAATCTTTATTAATAATTTTTAGTTGATTGTCCATTACTAGATTAATGTAAGCGGCAAATCCTTCTGGGTATATCTTTACTTCATTGAATTTAATATTTACCTTGAATCCTTGATATTTTGGTGTGACAAGAAACTCTACTTGGTGGACAGAACCAACTAGTTTAGAGCGATATCCTGCATCCTTTCCTTCCTTCACTTCACGTAAAGGTAGACCAGTTCCTAGGGTATAGTTTGCATCAATTACATTTTTTGTACGAGGAAAATGGCTAGTATTTTTTTCATTAACTGCATCTAATGCTAACGTTGCAAAAAGCATGACTAATGTTTGATCCTCTTCAGATTTTGCACTTCCTGGATCTAATTCTGTAGCATTGCCACTTTTCGTTGCCAAATGACCAACACGATAGATCGCATTATTTTCTTTCAATGCAGGGGAATGCACTTTAATATGAATTCCTTCCAAAGGATTTTTATTATCTAATTCTTCAATTCCAATTACCGGACGATCTTCCGTGTCAATTGCCATAATATTAGGAATATTCAACTCATACTCTAGCTCTCCAAAAATAGCTTTAATGGAATCATTACCAACATCAACAGCTGCAATTCGAGTGTTCATCATTTAATCATTCCTTTTCATTAGTTTAGTAAAACCTTACTTCTAACTTAAAGGTTATAGGAGATTTCTAAATTCTGCAATTGGCATCACCTAAAAGATATATAACTGTAAACATCTTGTAAACTGTTGTGATTTGTACACATTTCGGTAATCTTTAGTAACAAATTTGTTTACATCCCGCTGTTATCACATGTATACGAGTTTGTTTACATGTATACATAATTGCATACAAATAGTTTACTATTTGTAAACTTGAAAACATTTTTGTAGACGAAACGAATATTGGTATTTTTTTCAAAATAAAAACAACTATCCTTAAGATCAAAAATAAAAACTCAACAATTAGTATCGACTAATTGTTGAGTTTGGCTATTAATTTTGTAAATACTATTTTAAAGGTACCGTAATAGGTTCCATCTTAAATGGTTCTCCTATACGTTCTAATTTGCCGCCATTGCCCGCTTTTTTATTCACATGGACTATTGGCGTAATTGTTATGGAAGTAGCTTGTTCATCAAAGACATTCGTTGTAATACGCGATTTGCTCCATAAAGAATCAAAGTCAGTATTATGACCACCACCTCTATAATGCACAAAGTTATAATTACGTCCCAAATCATCGGATATCACATAGTCGATAGATACACTACGCCATTCTTCCCTCTCTTTAGTAAACAATTCTTCATCAACTTTTTCAGCAAAATAAAGTGTGGTTGAAACCGATGTTTCCGTCAGCTTTGTCACTGAAACCTCTATACCTTCAGCTTCTGTTTTTAAATGCTCTTTTGCAAGATTGAAAGTCTCCCTTTCAAGAGTATTTAACTTAAAATGGAAAGACCAGTTACCTTTCACTGATTGACTTGTATTACTTAAATCAACAATTTCATCTGATTGAAGAGTTATATGCACTTCCTCTGGTCTTGGTCCACGAATCAATTCGTAAATAAATAAAACCGCATACTCATGATCATTTACTTTTTCAACTATATAATTTTCTGAGAACCCGCCATATTTATGCGCATTTTTAAACTCTTCAGCGATAAAATCCCCAAATAAAACAGGCCTTTCCCCTAAATTTTGATTACTCTTTAGCGTGTATGCTACCGTAATATTTTCTCCATCATAAACTGCATCTGTTAATGTAACTTCTACTCCATTACTTTCTTGAGTAATGCCTAATTTTGAAGAAAATTCATCATACTTTTCGAATATATATTCCTCGTCATCATAAAACAGCTCAAAAACGTTCCCGACGATTGGAATGTTTGATGCAAAAGTAGGAAATGAAAAGCCAATTGTAATACTTGAAGCAATTAAAAAGGTAGCTGCAGCGACAAAATTTCTTGTTAAATGCTTTTTTCTTTTTACTTTCAAAACACTCCGTTTAATTCTCTCTTTTTCCAATTCACTCACTTCCATCGGCTCAACATCTATTTCGAAATTTAAACGATTCAATTGCTTATAAAGCTTTTTCATGTCAAAATCCCCCTTAAATAAATCTGTTGTAATCGTTTTTTCCCACGATATAAACGATTATCTATAGCAGCTTTTGACAAACCATGATGTTGGGCTATTTCTTCGTTCTTCATATTTAGAAAATATTTCATCGTTAAAATATCTTGGTCTAACTGATCTAACTTACTAATCATTTTTAGTAATTCCTCAGAAGATGTTTTCATTAAAAATTCTTCTTCTGCTGATTTTACGGAATCGATTGTTTCATCTATCTCGTATAATCGCGGCACTTTATATAACTTTCTTTGTTTATCAATCGCTTTATATTTAGCGATAGTACAAATCCATTTTCTAAAATCCTCCTCATTCCCCTTAAATTGTTTCGCATTCTCAAAGGCCCCTAAAAACGTATCGCTTGTACATTCTTCGATTATTTGAGGATCGTTATAGGATTTTAAAGTGTTATAGATAACCGCTTTTACGATTCCTATATAATTGTCTATTACATAATCTAGTGCTTCTTCGCGCTTTTTCTTTAGATGTTTTATAAAGTTTTCACTTGTCACTTTCATACAAACACCCCTTCTTAAACTATAAGGCCCTACATTTAAAACATCGTTCAAAGCCAAATTTATTCTCAACAATTATTTAAAAGTTTAAAAGAACAGCATGAAAATCCATTAACTATGTATAAAAAGTTATTAAGTTCAAGTTTATATTAAAAAAGGGAATAAAAGTAAAAAAATAGGCTAAATCCTTATCGATTTAGCCTGCTAAATTATATTAAATTGCCGCGCACTACTTTAAATGTTCATTTAAAACATTCTCTTCTAGAACAGCAAATTTATCACCATATATTTTTGTTATATGATTTTCTCCCCAAGAACAAAGGGCATCCAAAATTCCCTTTAAACTCCACCCATACTCACTTAATTCATATTCTACTTTTGGTGGTACTTGATTATATACGATTCGATTAATAACACCATCTTCTTCTAATTCCCGCAATTGTTGTGTTAACATCTTTTGTGTTATGTTCGGCATGAGACGTTTTAATTCATTTGTACGTTTCTTTCCGTGGGTTAAATGACATAAAATAACGCATTTCCACTTCCCACCAATCACTTCTAAAGTAGCTTCTACAGATATATTGTACTTCTTTTGTTGCATACGAAATCCTCCTTATAGGTACTTTAAAGTACCTATAGTACTTTTTTGTTCCTATATCACTTTAAAGTACGTACTTCTCTTTTAAATCTTTTTATCCCATAATAGCATCTGCGGGTTGAAAAGAACATATTCACTTCAGCGCTAAGTGAATCGGGCAACCGTTTTATTAAAATAATTGGGAGGAAAAAATATGTCGTCTATAGATAATAAGCGAAGTACTTTCGCCTTATTAGCCCTTGCAGTAAGTGCATTCGCCATAGGCACTACAGAGTTTATTAGTGTCGGGTTATTGCCTTTAATTGCTGAGGATTTAAATATATCTGTTACTACAGCGGGTTTAACTGTTTCTTTATACGCATTAGGAGTAACATTTGGAGCACCTATTTTAACTTCGGTTACTTCTAGAGTGCCCCGTAAAACTTTATTAATTTGGATTATGATTATATTTATTTTAGGGAATAGTATCGCAGCAGTTGCGACTAACATCGGGGTATTACTAACAGCTCGAGTGATTTCTGCCTTTTCCCATGGAGTTTTCATGTCTATCGGCTCAACAATAGCAGCTGATTTAGTACCAGAAAATAAAAGAGCTAGTGCCATTTCCATTATGTTTACCGGACTGACAGTAGCAACTGTTACAGGAGTTCCTTTTGGGACATTTATCGGCCAACAAATGGGTTGGAGAATCGCCTTTCTCGTTATTGTAGCAATTGGAGTCATTGCCCTTATCGCGAATAGTATTCTCGTGCCATCTGATTTACGAAAAGGGAAGCTTACTAAAATGAAAGACCAATTGAAATTAATTACAAATGGTCGTTTATTACTCATCTTTATTATTACTGCTTTAGGTTATGGAGGAACTTTTGTAGTCTTTACTTATTTAGCTCCATTATTACAAAATGTCACTGGGTTAAAAGAAGATACCGTTGCCGTTATTTTACTTATTTATGGTATAGCCATTGCGATTGGGAATATGGTTGGAGGAAAACTGTCGAACCAAAATCCTATTAAAGCATTATTTTACATGTTTATAATCCAGTCCATTATTCTATTCATTTTGTATTTTACAATCCCTTATAAAGTAGTTGGATTAATTACAATTTTCCTTATGGGACTAATGGCTTTTATGAATGTACCCGGATTACAAGTATATGTCGTCATGCTGGCAGAACGATATGTTCCTTCAGCAGTAGATGTAGCATCAGCTATTAATATTGCTGCATTTAATGCCGGAATCGCACTTGGTTCCTTCTTAGGAGGCCTTGTGACGAACTCTATAGGAATCATTCATACGACTTGGATAGGAGCTCTTATGGTTTTAGCAGCTGTAATGTTAACAGGATATAGCCGTTCACTTGAAAAAAAGACTCCTGGCTGTAATTAAGGTAGCACTTTAAAGTAAAATAAGGAGGTGATATGTAATTCAATTTTATTACATGTTTCATTGAAAATAAAAAAATGGAGGTATATATCATGGTAAAAAATTTACAAGACACAACAACATTGCATAACGGGGTTAAAATGCCTTGGTTTGGACTTGGCGTTTTTAAAGTAGAAGAAGGACCTGAATTAGTAAATGCCGTTAAATACGCTATAAAACACGGTTATCGCAGCATTGATACTGCTGCAATTTATCAAAATGAAGCGGGAGTAGGACAAGCAATCCGTGAAGGAATAGAAGAAGCAGGTATCTCTAGAGAAGACTTATTTATTACTTCTAAAGTATGGAACTCTGATTTAGGATACGAATCTACCCTTGCAGCTTATGAAACAAGTTTAAACAAGCTGGGTCTTGATTATTTAGATTTATACTTAATTCATTGGCCAGTAGAAGGTAAATACAAAGATGCTTGGAGAGCGTTGGAAACTCTTTATAAAGAAGGAAAAGTAAGAGCAATCGGCGTTAGTAACTTCCAAGTGCATCACCTTGAAGATTTACTAAAAGATGCAGAAATTAAACCAATGATTAACCAAGTGGAATATCACCCACGTTTAACACAACTGGAAGTTAAAACGTTCTGCCAAGACAATGGCATTCAATTAGAAGCTTGGTCTCCATTAATGCAAGGTCAATTATTAGATCAACCAGTTTTAAAAGATATAGCGAATAAATATAATAAAACTGTGCCACAAGTCATCTTAAGATGGGACTTACAAAATGGAGTTGTGACAATTCCAAAATCCACAAAAGAGCACCGAATTGTGGAAAATGCTAACATTTTCGACTTTGAACTTACAAATGAGGATATGGAGCTTATTAATAGCTTAAATCAAAATTTACGAGTAGGTCCAGACCCTGATAATTTCGATTTTTAATTCAATTTTTCATTAAAAAAAATGCGCCCGGTTTAAAATACCGAGCGCATTTTTTAATTAGAAAAAATTATGCTATTGAAACAATATTCATTGTATAGACAAACAATCTAACGAATTCACCCTAGTTTTCTTCGAGGAATTTCTGCATATCCTCATCTAAATAAACCCAGCCTTTCCAACCTATATGAATCGTATCACGCATAAAATAAGGATCGTATTCATGGTCGGAATAATCAGCGTAAGTAAATCCGCTCTCACTAATCTGCTGTTTTATACGATTGTAGTAGTCTTGCCGTCCTTTTTGAGGGAAGCCTGTGTAATCATAATACGCTCCATTTACAGGGATAATCACAAAGAGCGGTTTAGCACCAGCTTCTTTAAGAATATCAAGCATTAACTGGAAATCATCGTACTCAAGTGATTCTGCATAGGAATGATCTTTATTCTTTCCTTCCATGCTCTTAATGTAGTGCTTCTTATGATTATACACTTTGTCATCAATATAAAATTCGGAATGTTGTGTCCGTTTCTCGCCATAAGCATCGGCTAGTGCCCTCAGTTCTTCCCATGTTTTGTCCTTTACTTGATCTGACTGATGGCGATTAGTCGGTTTATCTTTCAGAAGAGTGAAATACAAATCCTTTTTCTCAAGCATGGATATATAAGCCTTTGCAGGAACTGATAAAGTATTAAACATTGCTTTTTTATCATTTAAGTAAGCATCATAAAGTTTATAAAGTATCGGGTCGTTCTTAATTGCATTATACGTCATTAGGCGTTCCATTAACTTTCTTTTTACCTGCTCATCCACATCCTTATTGAAAGGAAGCTGGTACGCTTGCAGGGAAGAATAGTTTGGTGCAAAATGCTGTTCATCTGTACCATGCTTTACAAACCATTGCGGCGATACGATGATGACCATCTGCTTGTTCTCCAATTGATCCGCATGCGTTGCAAAGTTTAAATCATGGATAATTGAGGTCATTCCGCCTTTCCCTATTAAATAAGGTGTAAATGCAGCTTCATTCGTTTCAAAATAATTCGATGGATGGAACGGATCCCAACGCGACATTTCAGAAGAACCATAAATTGGAACATACTTTGAATTTTTAAGCATTTCACTTTGTAAATATGTCCCTTGGAACATATTTGGCTCCAAACTAATAGCCGATTCCTCCAAACGATCTGCTGGAATGATGTTAACCAGCCATGATACGGGTACAAATACGACCCCGGCAAACAGGACCAATGCAAGAATGATTGGTCCAAACAAGTACCTCTTCTTCATTATTTCAACTCATTTAAACGATCAACGATAGCATTTGGCGTATTCCATGTATCTCGATCGAACTCCGTAATTGGTACATTGATATTAAGTTGCTCTTGGAATTGAACAAGTAATTCTACTGTCGCAAATGAATCAATCAGTCCTGCTTCGAATATATCCAAATCATGATCTTCTTTCACAACATCATCTTCACAAACTTCTGCAATCACTTGTAGTACTTTCTCTTTAAAATTCATATGTAGATTCTCCTTTTATTGAAATGGTCTGCCAGAAAACAGATAAAAACCGAAACAAACGACATGAAAAGTAATCACAATAGATACTATTGTCATGGCTCTTCCTGTTGGCCAACGTTTATGTTTTTTATTCCAGGTTTCAAAGAAATTAAATCCAGTCATCATTAAAGCATGATATGCTCCATAAATAATGTACTGAATGGCTAATCCATGCCATACACCCATGAGCAAGAACAGCAGGATATAACCTAGATTCGAAACGAGCATTTTATTCTTTATCCATTTTTTCTTCTTCATTAGAAAGACGAAGCGCATGAACACATAATCACGGAACCAGAACGATAGTGACATATGCCATCGGTTCCAGAAATCCTTAATGTTGCGACTTAAAAATGGCTTATTAAAGTTCTCCGGTGACCGAATTCCCATGATATAACTAACTCCGACAGCAAACGCCGTATAGCCGGCAAAATCGAAGAATAGGTACAAGCTATAGCTGTACATATACAATAAATGATAGCTAAATTTACCATCTGCTATATGCTCTAGATTCATAATGAAGTATGAATTGATACTATAGCCGATTATAAATTTATACAAAAAACCTAGGAAAATCTTGTTGATTCCTTTATAAAGCAGTTCTTTGTATTCCTCAGGTGTCCATTGTTTTTCTTCATCCTTCTGGAATCGACGGAAGCGATCAATCGGACCTGATGAAATTGTTGGGTAAAACAACATAAAATGAACAAGCTGGAAAATCGAGAGCTGCTCTTTTATTAATCCATCTCTTGTTTCAATAATGATTTGAACAGCTCGGAATGTCAGGTAGGATATACCTAAAAAGCTCGCCCAGTTATCCACTGCCAAAATCGGCAACACTTTGGATAAAACCAAAGGCAGGATCGACAGTAAACTTACTATATAAAATACGAGGCTGCTATTTTTTGTCTGTCGATAAGAAATATAGCCTTTAATTAGTATTAGCTGAAGGATGGTGAAGGCTAGTAACGAGAAAAAGCCTGAGCCCCCTTCTGAAAATATAATAGCCAATACAACAATGGAGACAAACACATTGTAATACCGGAAGCGCTTGCCCATTGTGCCGAGAATCATCGTCGGCAGCAGTAAGATACCTAAAATGATAAAGAAGAGGAAAGAGCTATACGGAGTCATACAAATACCTCTTCCTTCATTTTCTTACGATCTGCTTTTCCATTGTTCGTCATAGGAAGAGCAGCATAATACATAAACTTACGAGGGATCATATATGCTGGCAATCGCATAGCAAGATCTTTTCGAATAGCAGCTGTTAACATATACTCCTTCTCAAAGTCATGATCCGCTGGTACCACTGCCGCAATTAAATATTCAATTTCCCCGTTTGGTGCATAAGGGATAATAATGGCAGCTTGAATATAATCTGATTGATTAAGGTGGAACTCAATTTCTTCCAGCTCCATTCGATAGCCATGCAGCTTAATTTGATAATCCAGTCTACCTTGGCAGTACACCAACCCGTCTTGAATAAAGCCGACGTCTCCAGTGCGATAGGCGTGCAATCCATCCATAATACCGAATGCTTTTTCTGTAAGTAGTGGCTCACCAAAATAACCTTTTGACACACTTGGCCCCGCAAGGATTAGCTCTCCCTTTTCACCTTCAGGAAGTGGATTTCCTAATTCGTCCACAACAGCAATCCGCATATCGGGTTTTGGATAACCAACCGGCAGTGCTTTCTCTTTTGCAAGCCATTCTTCCGTAATTTCAACAGACGTCACAGCAACAGTTGCTTCTGTAGGCCCATAAGTATTAAAAATCCTCGCTCTTGGGAAGCGTTCTTTCAGTTCTTTCGCTACAGCTAGCGGCAATACTTCTCCACAGAAAAGGAATATCTCAAGCTCAGGAAGCATCTTTTGATTAAAGTCCGGATTTGGAAAACACATTTGCACGAAGGATGGCGTCGATGTCCATATTTGCAAAGCAGAACGACTCAAGTTTTCAAACAAAAGCTTCGGTTTATTGATTACTTCTTTCTCCAAAGCATGAATGGAACCCCCGCTCTGCAGCGCTGGATACAAGTCCATTACAGACAAATCAAATGAAAAAGGTGCTTGATTTAAGAAAACCTTTCCTTGACCTAATGGAAAGTCACCTGTCATCCAATCTGTAAAAGATTGCAAATTTGCTGCAGTTATTTGAACACCCTTTGGATTTCCAGTACTGCCGGATGTATAAATGATATAAAAGACTTCATCAGGCTTGACCCAGTGCTCATTACTAATAAGCTCTTGTTGTTCCAAATCAAGTCCCGACATATGTAAAACAGTAACATTATCAAAATCTAGTTTATTATCTGTTGTATTAATAACCAATCCTGCACTAGATTTTTCTACGATTAGACGTACCCGTTCCATTGGAATGGATGTATCTACGGGTATATAAGGATGGCCAGCCTGTACACAGGCGAGGAACGATACAGGCATATCAATACCCATATGACCATATACAACAACTGGTTTCTGCCGCTCGAGCTGCATAGTATGTATTAAACTTGCTAGTCTGCTGGATCTATCCCAAAGCAGTCTATAATTCAGAACATGGTCCTCTGTACGAAATGCTGTCCGTTCCGGGTTTCTGGCCGCATGCTGTGCAATACGAGTTAAAAGTTTCATTGTATTATCTTCTCCATTTAAAAATCGTTATAAATATAGTTGCCTGTATTTGCCGTATGGAAGCCGTACATCAAGAACAAGGTAACAAGAATTGCTAAATAAAAAAACGTATGCAATGCAAAACGGACACCAGTGTTCGTATATATCTGTTTGATCTTATTCATCTTCTCTCTTCCTTTATTCAAATTTATAGCCGGTTCCAATCACAGTCCGGATATGATGCGATTCACAGCCTAATTTAGCTCTCAGCTTTTTAATATGTGTATCTACAACTCGAATATCACCATCGAAGTCCAAACCCCATACGTGATTTAAAATAGTTTCACGTGATAGGACGTTATTTTTATGCTGAAGCAGGAATACCAGCAATTCATATTCCTTTGGCGTCAATTCTACTTGTTGACCATCAAGCTGAAGCTGATGGGACTTCGTATTAACGATTGCTTCACCGAAGCTGATGATATGACCGGTCGGCAAGTAATGTTCCGTTGCTCGTTTCATTAAAGAATTAGCACGGGCAACTAATACTTTTGGACTGAATGGTTTAGTAACATAATCATCGGCTCCCAGTTCAAACCCATGAATTTTATCATCGTCACTAGATTTTGCTGTCAGCAGAATAATTGGTACACCAGACCCCATTCGAATCTGCTTAGTGACAGCGAATCCATCCATTTGTGGCATCATAATATCGAGAATGACTAAATCCGGAAAAATGGCGTCAAACCAGTCAATTGCACTGCTCCCATTATCCGTCTCATACACTTCCCAGCCGTCCTTTTTGAAATAATCGGCTACAACTTCTCGAATTCTCACTTCATCCTCGACAAGCAATACTTTCTTCCCCATCGTGAATCTTCCTTCCAATTTCTATATATTAACAAGGTTATATGTCTTTCATGTGTCCTTTTAGGCATTTAATCCTATTATTTGAAACGAAAATAGAACCGTACGCCATCCGGCATATTTTCCGCTCCGTAATGGAATCCATGCAAATCAAGAATTTGCTGGACAATTGCCAATCCCAATCCGGTACCGCCGGTCATTCTGCTTCGTGATGATTCAGTCCGATAGAAACGTTTCCAAATCTTATCCAACTGCTCTTCTGGTATTTGCATGCCTTTGTTTTCGATTATAAATACACTGTCACCTTTTTCCTGATCCAATTCGATGCGAATCGCAATAACAGAATTAGGCTCACTGTGCCGAACCGCATTGATAAGGAAATTTTTCATTACTCGTTCCATCCACTCATAATCCGCCAAAATAGGCTGCTCATTCTTCGGCATTATTTCAATGGAGACATTTTTCTCTTTCGCTATACAGAATAATTTATCTGCCAAACCCTCAATCATTTCACTGAGTAGAAAAGATACTTTTCTTAGTTTAATTGCACCGTTCTCCAACTTAGCTAAATCGAGCATATCTTTAATCAGCACTTCCATCTTGTCTGCTTCCTCAATGATTACTTCTATATAATGGTCTTGCTTATCCGGACTGACACCATCCTGAAGCCCTTCAGCGAAGCTTTTGACAATGCTAAGCGGTGTTTTCAATTCATGTGATGCATACTCGAAAAACTCTCGCTGCTCTTTTTCCATCTGCTCACGTTTTTCCATGTCCTCTTTTAGCTTTCCATTGGCTTGTTTCAAATCATTTAATGCAACATTCAAATTTTGCGCCATTATAAGCATATTGTTTGAAAGGCTTCCTAGCTCATCCTTCTGCTTAATCGGCTTCGCCGATGAGAAGTCTAAATGCACCATTTTTTTTGCCATTTCATTTAGCTTAATCAATGGTCTACTAACAAGACGGGAGTAGAATATTGACAGTAACAGAATAAGAAAGATGCCTGCTATTCCGATATAGATATAAAATATTCGTAGCGCTTCATTAGTATCTTTAATTTCCTGAAGAGATGTAACAGAGAACATATATTGAATTTCTCCGTCTTTCTTAAATGGTTCAATTAAAACTAAATTATGTTTTCCACTCCATGGCTCTACCCAGTCACGCTGCATACTTTCTCCATTAGAAAGCTGTTTTATTTGAGCTTCGTCAAGGGGGAACCATTCTAGCAGTGCATCATAGAGAAGTCCTAGTCCCCTATTCGTCACCCCATTCTTTGGTAGAGAAGTGCTTTTTACTTTTCCTTCGATTGTCACTTCATTCTCGCCCGAAGCTTCACCTATGCTAGACGTATCCTTCGTAATAACAGAGGGGTAAATGACCGAAGGAACCATAGCATCTGGCTCTCCTTGTACTATCAATGTATCTCCCTTTGTAATATTCAATGCACGTATCTGTTTTCCGTAATTGATGACGAGTAGGGAAAGCGATACTTCTACAACATTGCCATCTTCTTTTTCCAGCATGATGTTAAAGGGATCCTGGACCAATTGATAACCATCCGCGTCCACAATCGTTAACGGACTTTTAGTCTCTCTCATGTAAGAAAGTGTTTGTTTTGTCAATTCATCTTCGCTCCAGGAATTTTTCTCATACCCTTCTGCTAACTGATGGATGTGCTTTGCTACTTCTTTCGTTTTATAATGTTGATAAAAACGGTCAAAGAATAATAGCTGAAATATCATAATCATGGCATAAAACACCATAAAGAATAAAGCTGTTACAGCGAATAATTTAACCGTGATACCGCGTTTTCTCATGTTATACCCCTTTATTTCATACGAGAGTTTATTAATAACTTAAGCTATAAGTATGTTTTTTGTGTGTCCAAATCCAACCCTTCATATAGTAATCATTTTTTTCAAGTTGTGAAACCTTTTTTTGTACCTAAGCTAAGATTACCCCTGACCAAGAATACCTTGTGTTCAACACAACCAAAGCATTTTGCTAGATGTGTGTACACGAAAACAAAAAAAAGACCGTCTAATAAACGGCCTCCTTTAATATAAATTTAGTTTTAAAATCTTATACTTCCGTCACTATCCCTTAATAAGAAATTCATTCCCGTCCTCATCAACGAAAAGTGCATAACTTCCCCATTGCATTTCATTTAACTCTTCCTTAAATTCAACGCCATTTGCCTTTATTTTTTCATACGTATCCTTAACATTGTCGCAATCAAATACAATTGATGCTTGTTTATTTTCATATCCTTTCATCATGGACTTAGGATAAAGAACGAGGCGACTTTTTGTGTTAGGTGGAGCCACTTCAAGCCACGATGCTTTAGGTCCCATTGGATGTTCTGCAACGACTTCAAACCCTACCTTTTTCGTCCAAAATTCCTTTGCTCTTTCTTGGTCATCCACATATACTGCAACAGTTGCGATATTTGTTATCATTACTTTTCCTCCTTCATAATGTCCCTCTTTATTCTACTAGAAAAAAGCAATTATTCATCTTGTAAAAAATATCTACTGAACTTCTCTAAGCTACTGCTTTTCATTTCTACAAGTATAAAAACAGCACGATTATGTGCTGTTTTTATAGTAAATATATTTAATTCTTTTTTTCATATATCCATGTTTCTGCGAACTCTGGAAAATCAATAAATGGATTCCGGTTTCCTTGTAAATCATAAATAGCAAGGTTTCGGTGTTTTTCATATAAAGACACTGGAAATTTTTGATGCCACTCAAGTAAAACCTTCAGATTCACCAAATGATTGTTAATCGTTCCAGGGTAACGAGCCAAAAAATAGAAGGTAGCCCTTGCAACAATTCCCTTTCCATATTCAGGTTCGAATTTCCCTTCATCTGCCTTCCCGCAGCCTTCCTCAATACCTAATATATGCCCTTCCGGAACATAGTCTGGAAAATCATAATAAGGGCTGTTCCCACGACGGCTGTTACATGTGGGATCACAAGCAAATAAATGATGCAAATCCCCTCTCATTGGCTGACTCTTATCAAACCAAGATTGAGGTACTACATGTTCACAATTTAATGTCACCTCATCGGATAAATGAGTAATAGTCCCACCTGTAGCTTCTAAAATACGTATATCCGCCTCTATAACAGTGAGCGGATCCATCTCTTCCCCCGAATATACGCTTTTAAGTTTCCCATTCTCTTGAAGGTCTACCCATGGATAGACATAACGATGGGGGGAGTAACCTAACTTATTTTGATGTGTTTTTTCTAGTAATTCATGAATATTCTTCCTATCAAATGAGATATTTTTATAGTACGTTTGTTTAATCTCCTTATCCCTATCTTCCTCATAATAAGTCTGGTTATTGCTATACTCTAAATAGACTGCCTTTGCTATGTCCAGTTCTTGTGCCAACATTTCTTTGTTGCTAATTTTCGAATCCTGCGTCAATTCGTTTTCGTTAAACTGTTCTACTACTTGATATGGAATCAAATTCATTTTACGCTCCATTTTTCTCCCTCCCTATAGGATTAAATTGAAGCCAATTCATGATGTTATTAATAGTTTAACAATTCTGTATATTATTTCATAGTAACTTTTGGAGTGTTTCTATCTAGTAGAAAATAGCGATAAAAATAGACTACTAATTGGTTACATGAATATTAACAACCATCCATATAATTAAAGTTCCATTTATAAATTCAAAAAAACAGCACCTCTTCATCATTAAAGAGTGCTGTTATATTTCCATTACATTTGGTTTTAAAGAAGAGCGCTACACACCTCTTTTATTTCCCCAGATGAGTGTATGTAGCTGCGGTAGTACTTTTACGTTCTTTAATTCTTCATCCATCATTACTTGATTAATTAGCATTTGATATTTCTCTAATAAATGGCTAACTAATCGCGTATTGTCTATCGAGGTGATGTCATCATTTCCAACCTGAAGATAAAAAGGAATGGTCGGATATCGGCGATGAACTTCTTTAGCATAATCATAATCCTCTTGGTTAAATATAACGACTTTAAGTGATATATGTTGATTGCTATTTCTACCTCTTAGTCTCTCTAAAATAGTAGAGAGCATAGAGAAATCTGTCATCATTTTAGAACTAGGAGGCTTTGGTGAAATGGTTAGTTCATCGATATCATACAACCAATCTTGCCATTTACTTCCCTGTGTCTCCACGCCAATCTTTATATTATTCTCTTTTAAAAGGGCAATAAGTGCATCCAAATTACGAAGAAGCGCAGGATTTCCTCCTGAAATGGTGACGAATGAAAACCCATTTCCTCCAAGGCGTTTCAACTCAGCCCAAACTTCTTGCGCTGTCATTTGAACGATAAGATGCTTGCCAGTGCCATCCCATGTAAATGCTGAATCGCACCAAGAACAAGAATAATCACAGCCAGCAGTGCGTACAAACATCGTCTTCTGGCCAACTACCATCCCTTCACCTTGAATCGTGGGACCAAAAATCTCTATAATAGGTAATTTACTCAAACTCCATCCACTCCCTTCTTGCCTCAGCATAGCTTGTAGGAGTTTCATACAGCCTGATAAATTCCACACGTGCACCATGATATCGTTGTTCATCGAGCAAGGCTTCCTTCAACTTTTCGTAGATCCAAACGACGATATTCTCTGCAGTCGTATTCATCGGTGGCAATGTCTCGTTTAAATAGTGATGATCTAAATAAATTTCAATTTTTTGTTTCCAAATGTCCTTAATATCCCCAAAATCAATCATGAGACCACGTTCGTCAGTAAACCCACTTAATCCTAAAACAGCACGATACGTATGGCCATGTAAATTTTTACACTTTCCCTCATAATCATGTAAGTGATGTGCAGCATCGAAAGTAAACTCTTTGCATACAAGCACACGTTTCGAATGGTATTTTAATTGACTTCTTTGAATATCTTCATCCATTTTTTGTAGCTTATCAACAATTCTAAAATTAGGCATGTTTTCAAAATTCCCTCCCTGAAAATATTCCCGAAATTTTTCAAGAGAGGCGCTAACAATCTTTCTATTAAAACGTATGCATTCAACAAAAAAAGCCACGTCCTTTATGGACATGGCGAATTGTCATGTTTCCATAGTTTTTTATAGAGGGTATAAGCTATGAACCTCTCCCGTTCAAATCCGGGCATTCTTTTATGAATATAGTATATAAAATTGACAGTAATTTTCAAATAAAAATCCCATATATTTTTTGAACAGGACTTTTAAATTTATTTAGCAATAGAACCCGAACTTACTTGTGATACGGTTCCCCTTTAATTATTCTAAAGCTACGATAAATTTGTTCAACTAATACTAGTTTCATTAGTTGATGGGGAAGGGTCATTTTTCCAAAGCTTAATTTTTCATCCGCGCGTTGTAACACATCTTCATGTAAACCTAGGGAACCACCGATTACGAAGGCGACCTTACTTGTTCCGTATGTCATGAGAGCTTCTAAATCCTTTGCCATTTCTTCTGAAGATTTCATTTTCCCGTTAATCGCTAAGGCAATGACATGCATACCGTCATTGATTTTGGCCAAAATACGCTCGCCTTCTTTTCGTTTCACGATTTCCATTTCGGCGTCGCTTAATTGTTCTGGGGCCTTCTCGTCTGCCACTTCAACTAGTTCCACTTTGGCGTAAGCACCTAATCGTTTCACATATTCTTCAATACCCATCTTCAAATACTTTTCTTTTAACTTTCCGACCGAAATGATCGTGATATTCACAGCTTATCCACCTTTACAAAACATTCATAATCTTATTTCCCAACAATGAGCTTTTTAGTAACCCAGTTCCCTTTATTAGCATTAGACCAGAAAATAAGAGCATTTTCGCTTAAGCTATTATTAGAAAATTTAAATATAAACAATTTATCCACGTTAATATTTCATTTACAAACAACTTATCCACAAAAGTTATGCACATATCCACAAGCTCATTCTACATATTGTGTAAAGTTATTTACTTGATACAACATATGTTGCTTGCTCTTCACAGTAAGAACACTTTGTGGATAACTTTTCATCTTCTGAAAGTTGCTCCATAATCGGAAACTCTTTTGTCTCTGCTACAAGCATATCTAAAGCGTGATTTATATGGGTTTCACAGCTATATGTTTTCATTATTTCATGCCTCCTTAATTTCTGAAATTTCCACAAACTTATTCACAATTTGTTCTATGTTATCCACAAACCATTGTATCAAACAAAAAACGAGTAGGAAAGAAAAGGCTTTTCTTCCACTACTCGTTGTGTAAAACTTTTGTTTGTATTATTTAGTTATCCACAAGTTTTGTTATAAACGATTCAATATTATACACTTGTTCCTTCAGTTAACTTTAATTTTAAATCCACTAATTTTCCTTGACGATATACTTTTAATAATAATGTATCTCCAATGTCCGTTTCATTGTATAAGTGTTGACGAAGATCGATGGAGTTTTCAATTTTTTGACCGTCCATTTCAACGATAACATCATACTGTTCGATGCCTGCATTATCTGCAGCTGAACCTTGCACTACTTCTGAAACAACGACTCCTGTTGTTACTTCAGCAGGTAATTTTAATGTTTGTTGTTGATAGAATGCTGGTACATCTGTTAAATCTAATAAACCAATACCCATTGTAGGACGTTTTACTTCACCATTACGTTCTAATTCTTCAATAATTGGAATAACTGTATTAATTGGAATAGAGAAGCCTAGTCCCTCAACAGAGGATTCAGCAATTTTCATGGAGTTAATTCCAACTAGTTCTCCAGCTATATTAATTAAGGCACCACCACTGTTACCTGGATTAATCGCTGCATCCGTTTGTAAAACTTCTGTTTCCCAATCTTCATATCCATCTGAGTTTAAATCAACAGGAACGGAACGATCTTTACCAGAAATAACACCCGTTGTGACTGAACCATAAAAATCTAAACCTAATGGGTTCCCAATTGCAATAACAGTTTCCCCTTGTTTTAATACATCTGAGTCACCGAATTTAGCTACTGTTTTTACGTTTTTATTGGAAATTGAAACAACTGCTAAATCTGTCCAAATATCACTACCTACTAACGTTGCCTTCTCTTTTGTACCATCAGCTAACGTTACTTCAAGCTGTTTTGCTCCTTCTACTACGTGGTAATTCGTAATGACATATGCTTTATCACCTTCTGATTTATAGATGACACCCGAACCACTACCAGCTTCTTGTTCTGTCGCTTTTTGATTCCAGAAATCAGTTACTTCTTGAATATTTGTTATTCCTACAACTGCATCAGAAACAGATTCTACTGCCGATGTTATATCTGTTGTTACCTCTGTTGCAGTTTGAGTAACAGTTGATTCTGAAGTAGTTTGGTTGTTGTTTTCGTTCCCTGGAAGTTGATCTGCCATGGACGGCACAAGTAACCAAATAAGTAATGCACCGACGATAATCCCCGCCAGTCCGCTAATAAAATAACCTGCTTTGCTACCAGCCTTTTTATTTGCTCTTCTTCTATTTTCCTCTTCCTGTTCTCTTTTGAGTCGTTCTTGAAGGGGTGAGTAATTTAAATCATTTTGTTCTTGTTGATTTTTTTCTTCATCATTATTGTAGTTCATTCATTCTCAATCCTTTCGTTCTCTTGTTGTCATTATGATACAATTCAAACATTAAAATTACATGAAAATGAAATAAAACAAAATTAAAAAAGAAGATACGACTTTTTTGTCATACCTTCCTGATGAAAAAGATTATACAGTCACAAGCAATGTCGGTTCTTCTGCATCTGTATCATGTAAATGTACATATTCGCCAGCAATAATACCACACGATTGCAATGTTTGTGTAACGCTCATTCGCGCTAAATCTTTCATATTATTATCTTTACTTAAATGGGATAAATAAATTTGTGTCGGTTTTTCAAAAACGACTTCACTCATAGCAACGGCAGCATCTTCATTCGATACATGTCCAACATCGCTTAAAATTCGACGTTTTATAGACCAAGGATAACGTCCCATTTGAAGCATTCCAATGTCATGGTTACTTTCAAACACAAAGGAATCCGCCCCTCTTATAATCCCTTTCATCCGATCACTGACATAACCTGTATCTGTGATTAACACTAGTTTTCGATTATTTTCATGAAAAACATAAAACATCGGATCTGCAGCATCGTGGGAAACTGCAAAGGATTCTATATCGATTGAACCAAAGGATTTAACCGTTTCCATATCGAACACAAATCGTTGATCAAGTGGAATTGTACCTACATGCCCATCCATCGCTTGCCATGTTTTTTCATTAGCATAAATCGGTACGTTATATTTTCGAGCTACAACTCCTAAACCTTTAATATGGTCGCTGTGTTCATGTGTTACTAAAATACCCGATAAATTTTTCATATCACGATCAATTTTAGCAAACAGTTGCTCCATCTTTTTGCCACTTAAACCGGCATCGACTAAAAATGCATGTTCATCATTTTCAACATAAATTGCATTTCCAGTACTCCCACTTGCCAAAACACTAAACCGCATATGATAATTACTCCCTACTTTTTTCTATATCTGTTGTTTCATTTCCTAGCTTTGATTCATTTGTAACACCCTCGTCAATCGTATCTTCTACTTCTCCTACTTTTGAAGCGTCGAGCTTTACTTCGATGCCATCTACGGCATTAACAAAATATTTTTCTTCTTCATTATCGGAAGTTTGCACTCGAACTTCCCATGTCGGAACAAATACTTGCTTTTGAGTAAGGGGAACTAATGTAGAATATCCTAACCTCATTTCTGTAATAGTAGAATTAGCATTTATAAGACCTTGAGCGTAAAGGGTATAGATTGCTTGTATTGGTTTTAAAATTTTCTTTTCTTCATCATAAGCTTCTATTGTTTCTAATAAAGTTTGTTCATACATGATGACTTCATTATTTTCATTCCAATAAACCGTAACTAATCCACTCTCATTATAGATCGTTCGATTATTAACTTGTTGATAGAAGGTAGCCTTGTTATTCTCATAATCTATATCCCATAACCTATAGGAAGATCCTTCGTAAACATTCAATTTTAAAAAATCATTAAAAGCAACTTCATTTTCTAAATTTGAAATTTTAACTGGCTCTTTTAATGTTACTACGAGCTTGTTTTTATCTTCAAATGAAATGTTTTCAGCATTTTGAATATCAACATTATCTTCTTCAAAATCTTTTACTTTACCCGAAATATAACTAGCACTTTCAATGTTATTAGGCAATACCCTATATGTTATATTATCATCTTTTAGACGGGCTTCAATATCGTTCTCTACTAATCCTCCTAATGCTTCCATTTGTTGTTTTTCCGCATGTCGGTTTAAGTAAAGGGAATATAATAAGACATCTAAAATAAGAAATACGACGATGAATATAGATTTTGATTTACTCCAATCCATATTCAGCCCCTCCCATTGTTTCCATCGTTAAACGTGTCCAACTACCATCTTTGTTGATTGTAAACCAACTAGGTATAAGCGTATAGACAAAGTTATAGTTTTTCTCTTCCTGTGATAAATAGTAACCTAAAACAATTTCATTAATATCTTCTATACTTGGAAGTGCTTCTGCTACTTCCACTCCAGAAGGTAATTGTTGATTCGATATA
The DNA here is from genome assembly GCF_045369345.1 of Ureibacillus sp. 179-F W5.1 NHS. Taxonomy (NCBI): domain Bacteria; kingdom Bacillati; phylum Bacillota; class Bacilli; order Caryophanales; family Caryophanaceae; genus Ureibacillus; species Ureibacillus sp. 179-F W5.1 NHS. The sequence continues at coordinate 22,268 of NZ_JBIQFG010000015.1, forward strand.
TCAAATGGCGTATCCAGTATAAAAGAAGGTCTTTTATACTGGAATATTTGATTATCTCCCCAAGTAGTTACAATTCGAGTGGAAGTTACTTGACTAAATACAGGAAGATCGTGGGCGAACAGCTGGTACTCTGTTACATGCTTTAGAACATTGCTATAAACATATCGGTAGTCCCCTGTTAAACCTCCATGGTCATTAACAAAATCAAAACTATTTTGGAATAAAACAGATGGTTTCATTTCACCAATACTTTCTGAAGCCGGATAAACGAAATTAATCGTTCTTGTGCTAGCATCAGAAGTCATAGCAGCCATACCGTCCGTATATTTAGTTGATGTGTTACTTTCTATATTTTTTTGAACAATGTTCGAGTCTTTAAATAATATATTTTTAAATTTATCAGGAGACACTTGATTGATAGAATAAGTAAATTTCGGTATTTCTACTTTTTCCGTTGGTACGTATAAAGAGAAATTATTCGTTCTTTCTATTTCCGAATATGGCTCCGTATAATTCACTACTTCCATAAAAGTATTCTCGAAATTATTCTTACTAAGTGCCACATCAGTTCTATAAAGCGTACGGTTTTCTTCACTTATAAATAAAAATTGAATTGAATTCGTTTGACTAAATTCACTCCAATCTATTATTAAATGACTGAAAGTAGTTTCAGGTAAATCATTTTGAGAAAACTCTAAAACGGAAAGAAATGTTTCCATTGGCACTTCATAAGAGAAGAAAAGGGTCATACGATTATCCGTATGAATTGCCGAATTAATCTCCTCTTCAGACAAATTACTTTGCATGAAAATTAAATTCGATGCACTTAAATCAGTCAACGTATTCATGATCCGATCGATTTGAGTAGACTGGATAGTACCGAGTAATTTCCCGTTATCATGAGCTAAAATACGATAAGGTTTAAGTACTTCATGAAGCTCCTTTTGTTGGCCTACAGTAATTTGCTCAACTTGTGAGTCTTTAATGGGTTGATAATCTGGTGTATACGTCCAAATGGAAAAGGTTAATATGAGACTTAAAATGACTAGGAGGAACAAGACAAATGATTTAATTTGTTCTATATGTTTCACTCCCAATCACCCTCCTCATCTAATTCAAATGGCAACGTGAAGAAAATCGTCGTACCTACGCCTTCCTCACTTTCTGCCCAAATTTTACCCCCATGGGCTTCAATCATTTCCTTGGCAATAGCTAATCCTAAACCAGTTCCCCCCATTGCACGGGATCGGGCCCGGTCTACTCGATAGAATCGTTCGAAAATTTTCGTTACATTTTCTTTCGGAATCCCCATACCATCATCCGAGATCATCACTTTTAACATATTTTCTTGGACGGTAAATCCGAATCGAATATTTCCACCATCTGGTGAATATTTCAATGCATTCGAAATAATATTATCAATTACTTGAGTTAATTTATCTGTGTCAATTTCAACAAAATAGGACGTTTCAGGAATGTAACGAAGGAACTTTACATTTTGGGATTTTGACATTTCAAAACGATCAATAATTCGATTGAAGAACTTATTAAATTCCACAAATTCTTTATTTAGTTTATAATCACGGCTATCCATTTTGGATAGATTTAGCAGATCATTTACTAAACGAATCATTCGTTCTGTTTCAGTTTGGGTTACGTTTAAGAAAGTAGGAGCAATATTTTCATCTCTCCATGCACCGTCAGCAAGTGCCTCTAAATAGCTTCGCATTGTCGTTAATGGCGTACGCAACTCGTGGGAAACGTTCGCAACAAACTCTCTTCGTTCCATTTCAATTTTCTCTTGCTCTGTATTATCATGGATAACTGTAATTAATCCGTTCACAAAGCCCGTTTCTTTTTGTATAACGGAGAAATTTGCTCTAAGAATAAATGGTTTTTCTTCCGTACTATAATCTAAATTAATCGATTCCTTCATATGAATTAAATCTTCAAAGCTATATTCTTGGTCGATACCAAGTACAGAAGCAATAGGACGATTTAAAGTTGTTTCACGTGTAACATTTAAAAATTTTAAGGCTGGTTCATTAATTAAAATAACCTTTCCTTTTCGATCTGTTGCAATAACACCATCCGTCATATTCGTTAAAACGGAGGCTAACTTTCTTCGCTCAGCTTCTGTTGTCGATTGGGCTTCTTGCAATCGATTCGTTAAATGGTTAAAGGCAATGGCAAGTTGCCCAATTTCATCGTCCCCATAGACACGAACTTTTCTTGAGTAATTTCCTCTAGACATGGCTAAAGCTTGTCTACGCATATCTAAAATTGGTTTCGTAATCGTTTTTGCGAAGAAAATACCTAATATGACAGTAATTACAAGGGACATGGCTGTACCGACAGCAAAAATTCGATTAATATCACTCATTTGTTCAAATACTTTTTCAATATTTGACTCAATATAAATGGCACCCATCACTTCGCCATCGGGACCAATTGTATTTAATATAGGAGTTGCTAAAACCCAAACCCTTTTTCTTGTCTCTTCATCAAGGGCAATTTCATCTAAATATGTCTCAGCAGAAATTGATTTTGTTACTGTATCCGCATTAAAGCGTTGCCCAACAATCGATTGATTATCAGCATCCGAAGTAGCAAGTACTTTATTACGATTGTCCATAATGATAATTTCGTTAATATCATTCGTTTTAAACTCTTGTAATATGGCATTGAGACTTTGTTCCTTTGTTAAAGTTGTATCATCCCGTTCCCTTAACAACTCTTCACGGATGCTGTATTGAACTAAATCAATTCTTTGTTTAATAGATTCTTGAAAATTCGTTTTCAAATTATCTTCCAATTCTGTTGAAAAATAAATTCCTATAATTTGTAATGCAATAATAATAAGTAATACGTAGATTAAAACGACTTTTACGTGAATCGACTTAAAAAAGCTTACTTTGTGCATCGTATTTACTCCTGCTCAGGATTTCGTAAATAATAACCTACACCACGTCGTGTAACGATCCAGTTTGGATGACTAGGGTTATCCTCTATCTTTTCACGTAAGCGACGTATTGTAACGTCAACAGTTCGAACATCTCCAAAATAATCATATCCCCATACAGTTTGAAGTAAATGTTCCCGTGTCATAACTTGACCGATATGTTTTGCTAAATAATGTAACAGTTCAAATTCACGATGGGTTAATTCGATTGCTTCTCCTCGTTTTAATACAAGGTAAGCATCTGGTTGGATAATTAAAGCACCGACAGTAATATCATTCGTTTCTTCTTTTGATTCCTCTACTTGAGAAGATACTTTTAAACGACGCATATTTGCTTTAACACGGGCAATTAATTCACGCGTACTAAAAGGTTTTGTTACATAATCGTCAGCACCCATTTCCAGACCTAACACTTTATCAATTTCAGAACCTTTTGCTGTTAACATAATAATGGGGAAATCATATTTTTTACGTACTTCTCGACAAACTTCCATTCCATCTCTTTTCGGAAGCATAATATCCAGTAACATTAAATCTGGTTGAGATTCTTCTATTTTCTCTAACGCCTCATCGCCATCGTAGGCGCAAATTACTTGGTATCCTTCTTTAACTAAATTAAATTGCAAAATATCCGCAATCGGTTTTTCATCATCAACAACTAAAATTGTCTTGGTCATTTCATTCTCTCCTTTTCATATATCTATCTATCGTTTTAGTAAATTAAGTTCAAATTTATATTGCATTTATCATCATAAAATTCCTACTAGTCATTACAAAATTAAAATGAAGGAATCGTTATAAGCCCACTTCATATTAACTCACTAGCCTTATGAAAGGTTTCACAACTAGTATAGGTTTTCGGTTTTCTTGTACAGTTTTCCCCGAATAATAAAAATTCAACTTTATATTATTTACTCTATCATGCATTCGTATCAAATGCATAAAGTTATTATACCAAATAAACTGTCATAACGAGTATTAGAAGTATAATTGCGATAAGAAGATATTCTTTAACTTTTAACATCTTTATTTTCCGGGAAATAATTTTCGACAAAATTTGCCTACTGTTTTAAAAAAAAAGACAGTCCTTATAAAGAGGACTGTCTAAAAATAAATGTTAGTTTAAATAATCAAGTGGGTTAACTAGAGATCCATTTTTGTGTACTTCAAAGTGTAAATGAGTACCTGTTGATCTACCTGTTGAACCCATAATTCCAATTACAGAACCTTGGGGAACAACTTGTCCTTCACTTACTTTAATTTCAGATAAGTGTGCATATATTGTTTCATAACCATTATTATGGTCAATGACAACTTTTTGACCGTACGTTCCATCCCAACCAGTAAATGTTACGACACCGTTATCCGATGCAAGGATATTATAGTTTGATGGTCGTGCAATATCGATTCCTCTATGGTAACTTCCCCAACGAGATCCCATCTTACTTGAAATATACCCACCTACTGCTGGCCATTTAAATTCACCTGTACCACGAGAAGAAACAACCTTTGTTCCTTTTATCGTAATACTATCAACAGGTTCAGATAAAACGGTTTCTTTCGTAACGGTTTCCTCCGTTACTTTTCCATTAAGGTGTTTGATTTGATAAGAAACTTCCTTCTCACCATTTTTTCCTTCTTGTTTTACTTCTGTTTCACCTTTAAACATGGATTTGTCTTCTTCAACGACTTCTTTAAACGGAATCTTTTCCACATTTAATTTTTCAATGGTAATTTGCACATTTACTAACGGCTTTTCAACAGTTACGTTAATTCCCTGTCCGATTTGTAATAATACATCCTCTGTTAGACCTGGGTTTAACTCTAGTAATTGAGCCGTTGTTAAATTATGCTTGTTAGCAATCGTACCGATTACGTCACCTTCTTGAACTTTATATACTTCTTTTTCTTTTGAACCAGTTTTTAAATATTCAACTGCTTTTTCAGGAGTTAAAATTTCTGCTGGGTTTACTTCCGTTGCTTCGCCAGAAAGATCTTCTGCTATCGTAATTTCTTTTACCCGTGTTTCATTTTGTTTTAATGCGGGTAATGTATCAAGAGCAGCATTTGCTTCATATTGTTTTAATTGCTCTTCTGTAATATATTCTAGTTTTAATAAGCGAAGAGTTTCTTCATAATCTGCTTGGTCTTTTAAATAAACGACTGGTTGGCCATTTACTTTAAGAGCATAACTCTCTGCTTCAACAATTTGTTCTTCGTTTAGTTTTGATAGAGTAGTAGAATCTTCCGTATCATATGAAAATACTTGTTCAGGTACTAGCGTAACATTAGAACTTATTTCTAAAACAGGATCTTTATAAAGTTCTTTTGCTTCTTGTTTCTTTGTTTCGATCACTTTTTGTACGGATTCTTCATTAGAAACTGCACCAATATATGTATCTCCTACATAAACGTGATAGATTTTTTTCAATGAATCATTATCATTAGCGAAAGCTATATTGAATGAAACGGCTGAAAATAACGCAGTAGCTACCACAACTTTTTTAAATAATTTATTTTTACTAGATTTAAGACTTAGTCTGTGTTGCTTTGTAAAGTCTCTTTTGATGTTCTTATTCGAACTCATAATTAAGCCCCTTCCAAAGACTCCCTCGAAAAAATAGGAGGGTTAATTTTCCACATTAAAATTTTGCACTTCCTTACGATAACATAATCTTTTTTTCGTTTGAACAATTTGAGCCTTTTGTAATGAAAATGTATTATTTGCTCAATTATTGTCATAAAATGAGAAAATTTAACTAATTTAAAAAATAATCATAATAGAACAATTGCATTTTCGTTATTTTTTCTCGAAAAATAATGGATTTTTCTATCTATTATTACTTTTTTCTGTAAACAAGAGACATTTTCCCTTAACCTACCCTAATGTAATTGATAGACAATTTCGAAGTTAATCTACTTATTTCGACATTTAATACTAGTCCATTTATAAAAAACATAGGCAAATATCCTCTTTTGTGTGAAGGTATTTTGTAACAAAAAAAGAACTATGAATGACATACAGCCATTCATAGTTCTTTTTAATTTTTCTATTTAGTCCCAAATAGGATTTACGACATTCGTTTGTTCACGAGCAGGTCCAACTGAAAACGTCATTAAGTTAATTCCTGTTAACTCCACAATACGTTCTACATATTTACGAGCGTTTTCTGGAAGTTCCTCTAACGTACGAACACCTGTAATATCTTCTGTCCAACCTGGAAGTTCTTCATAAACCGGTTCACAAGCTTCAATGACATGTAAACTTGCAGGATACTCAGTAATCACTTCACCGTTATATTTATAAGCAGTACAAATTTTTACCGTTTCTAATCCTGTTAATACATCGATAGAGTTTAATGCTAGATCCGTAATACCACTTACACGACGAGAATGGCGTACTACAACCGAGTCGAACCAACCTACACGGCGAGGTCGGCCAGTAGTTGTACCATATTCACGTCCAACTTCACGGATATGATGTCCCACTTCATCAAATAATTCAGTTGGGAATGGTCCGTCACCTACACGGGAAGTGTACGCTTTACTTACACCAACAACGCGAGAGATATGAGAAGGGCCAATACCAGTACCAGTCGTTACTCCCCCTGCAACAGGATTGGAAGACGTAACAAATGGATATGTTCCATGGTCAACGTCTAACATAACGCCTTGGGCACCTTCAAATAAAATACGGCCACCTTCATCGATTACGTCGTTTAAAACTTTTGAAGTATCTGTTACGTATTTCGCGATTTCTTGTCCGTAGCCATAATACTCTTCGAAAATTTCCTCGAATTTTAAACCTTCCACTTCGTAAAATTTTTCGAACAGACGGTTTTTTAATTCCAAGTTTTCTCTTAGTTTTTGTTCAAAAACTTCACGATCTAGTAAATCCGCGATACGGATCCCAATGCGGGCAATTTTGTCTTGATAACAAGGTCCAATCCCTTTACAAGTCGTTCCGATTTTGTTGTCACCACGAGACGCTTCATCCACTTTATCTTGATAAATGTGGTATGGAAGAATCACTTGAGCACGATTTGAAATACGTAAGTTTGATGTATCAATTCCGCGCTCTTCTAAACCTTTTAATTCAGTTACTAAAGATTTAGGGTTAATAACCATCCCGTTACCCATAACTGAAGTTTTTTCTTTATAAAAAATACCTGATGGAATTAAATGTAATTTATAAGTTTCATCGCCAATTTTGATTGTATGACCTGCGTTATCTCCACCCGAAAAACGAGCAATAATATCTGCTTTCTTAGATAGGAAGTCAGTAATTTTCCCTTTACCTTCATCTCCCCATTGAGTCCCTACAACTACAACTGATGTCATAACCAGCACCTCCGCTAGACGCGAGTGCGTCTTTTCTCCTCTTAACGTGGTTTATAAATATTTTACCCACTATTAAAAATTTCATTTTATCAAACAGAACCATTGTAACAGTGACAACTAGTAGAAGTCAATGGAGAATAAGAAAAAACACGAACAAATAGTAAATTAAATTTACTAATTGTTCGTGTTCTGAAATAGATTGATAGATTTTTGATTAAGCATTAACAGGCATAGGATGTTGGGACCAGTCAATGTTAATAAATTTATTAAACTCTTTTTTAAATGCAAGGGTAACAGTACCGGTAGGACCATTACGTTGTTTTGCAATAATAATTTCAATCATATTTTTGTTTTCGGATTCTTTATCATAATAATCATCACGATACAAGAATGCCACGATATCGGCATCTTGCTCAATACTTCCTGATTCACGAATATCACTCATCATTGGGCGTTTATCTTGACGTTGTTCAACACCACGTGATAACTGAGATAGGGCAATTACAGGAACTTTTAATTCACGAGCAAGAGCTTTTAATGAACGAGATATTTCGGAAACTTCTTGTTGACGGTTTTCGCCACTTCGGCCGCTCCCTTGGATTAATTGTAAGTAATCAATTAAGATCATTCCTAATCCATGTTCTTGAGCAAGTCGACGACATTTTGCACGGATTTCATTAATACGTAAACCAGGTGTATCATCAATATAAATACCAGAGTTCGATAAACTACCCATAGCCATCGTTAATTTGCTCCAGTCATCTGCAGTAAGAGCACCGGTACGTAAAGTTTGTGCATCAATATTTCCTTCTGCACAAAGCAAACGCATCACAAGCTGTTCGGCACCCATCTCCAGTGAGAAGATAGCTACGTTCTCACGGGCTTTGATGGCAACATTTTGAGCAATATTTAATGCAAAGGCTGTTTTACCAACGGATGGACGTGCAGCTACGATAATTAAATCATTTCGTTGGAATCCAGCTGTCATACGGTCTAAATCATTAAAGCCGGTAGGAATACCCGTTACATCTCCGTCACGGAATTGTAGCTGTTCGATATTGTCATAGGTTTGAACAAGCACGTCTTTTACATGCTTAAAGTCACCTGCATTTTTACGATTGGCTACTTCCATAACTTTCTTTTCAGCATCTGCTAAAAGGGCCTCTACTTCATCTTCCCGTGTATAACCATCTTCTACGATTTTTGTAGCAACACGAATTAATCGACGTAAGAGCGCCTTTTCTTCTACAATTTTTGCATAGTAGGCAATGTTTGCAGCAGTTGGAACGGCGTTAGCAAGCTCTGTTAAGTAAGAGAGCCCACCTACATCTTCCAGTTCCTTTTTTACTGAAAGTTCTTCTGTAACTGTAACAACATCTATCGCTTTTCCTTGATCACTTAAATCCAACATCGTTTGGAAGATTTTTTTATGGGCAATACGATAAAAATCATCCGGAATTAAAATTTCCGATGCGGTAATTAAGCTTTGTGGTTCAAGAAATATCGCACCGATAACCGATTGTTCAGCTTCATGGTTATGCGGTGGAACGCGGTCCAAAACGGAATCGTTCATAGACATCTCTCCTTATGCCTCTTCAACCACGTGCACTTTTAATGTTGCTTTTACTTCGTGATGTAGTTTAACTGGTACATTTGTATAACCTAATGAACGAATTCCTTCGCTCTCCATTTTACGTTTATCAATTTTAATACCGTGCGTTTTTTGAAGTGCTTCCGCAATTTGTTTTGTTGAAATGGAACCAAAAAGTCTTCCGCCTTCTCCAGCTTTTGCTTTAATTTCAACTTCCATTTTTTCTAGTTGTTCTTTTAAATTTTTTGCCGCTTCTAATTCAGCTGCAGCATTTTTTTCTTCTAGTTTCTTTTGTCCTTCCAATTGGCTCATTGCTTGTTTAGTCGCTTCTACAGCATAGCCATTTTTAATTAAGAAGTTGTGTGCATATCCATCTGCAACGTTTTTTACTTCCCCTTTTTTCCCTTTACCTTTAACGTCTTTTAGAAATACTACTTTCATTCTTCATTACTCCCTTCCAATGTCTCTATAATTGCATTCCTTAATAGCATGACTGCTTCATCGATCGTTTCTGCATCAATTTGACAAGCGGCATTTGTTAAATGACCGCCACCGCCGAGGTTTTCCATCACTAGCTGAACGTTAATATCGCCTAGCGAGCGCGCGCTAATGCCAATTAAACCATCTGAACGATGGGCAATAACAAAGGATGCCGATACATCTTTCATTGTTAATAAAATATCTGCCGTTTGCGCAATTAAAACCGAATCGTATTGTTTATTTCTTTCTCCGCATGCTACTGCAACACCTGGATGTATAAATTCTACTGTCTGTATAATTTTTGAACGTTCAATATACGTATCGATATCTTCTTTCAATAATTGTTGAACAAGAATCGTGTCTGCACCATATGTTCTTAAATAAGATGCTGCTTCAAAGGTACGAGCTCCTGTACGTAATGTGAAACTTTTTGTATCAACAATAATTCCTGACAAAAGGGAAGTAGCTTCAAGTTTTGTCAGTTTTTCGTCTTCAGGTTGGTACTCTAATAACTCGGTTACTAATTCAGCTGTAGAGGAAGCATATGGTTCCATATATACTAACGTTGGATTTTGAATAAATTCTTCCCCTCGTCTATGGTGATCGATGACAACAACTTTTTCCGAGTTATTTAATAAACGATCATCAATGACGAGACTCGGTTTATGAGTATCTACAACAATGACTAACGATTTCTCTGTCATGGTAGAAAGGGCTTCATCCGGTGTGATGAAATACTTATATAAATCAGAGTTTTCCTCGATTTCATCCATCAAACGGCTAACGCTCCCATTAAGCTCATCGAAATCAAGTACGACAAAACCATCTACTTTATTTTTTTGAGCCATTTTTCGAACACCGATTGCCGCTCCGATTGCATCCATATCAGGATTTTTATGTCCCATCACGAACACTTGATCACTTTCAATGATTAAGTCTTGTAACGCATGGGATATTACGCGTGCCCGCACTCTAGTTCGTTTCTCTACGGGGTTTGTTTTTCCGCCGTAAAATTTAAGTTTTCCGTTAGGATGTTTAATAGCAACTTGGTCACCACCACGACCTAACACTAAATCTAAACTGGATTGAGCTAATTCTCCAAGTTTAATAAGGGACGAGGAGCCAGCTCCAACCCCGATACTTAACGTAAGAGATAAGTTTTTCTGTGCTGTCTTTTCGCGAATGTCATCTAAAATAGAGAACTTTTTCTTCTCTAATTCACTTAAAATCGATTCATTTAAAACAGCTAAAAAACGGTCCGATGATATACGTCTTGCAAATATACCGTGTTCAAAAGCCCAATCATTAATAATCGATGTGACAACCGTATTCGTTAAACTACGTGATTGGTCATCCATTCCTTGCGTTATTTCATCATAATTATCTATAAAAAGAATCGCGATTACTGTGCGATCTGCATAATATTGAGATTGGATCTCTAATTGCTCAGTTACGTCAAAGAAATATAGCAGTCTTTCTTCTTGTTTGTAAACTACTTTATATTTCCGATCTTCAATCGTTACTGTCTGTTCACGTTTTTCATCTGATTTTGTAAGATTGTATAAATCATCGGAGAGAACAAACATCTCTTCGCCGATTAACGTACCATCGTCTACAATTTCAGACATATAAGGGTTCGCCCATTCAATGATAAACTTTTCGTTCACAAGCAATATCCCGATTGGCATTTCAAGAAGGGCTTCCGAACCTACTTTTTTCATTCGGAACGACAGAGATTCTATATGCTTTTCTGTATGCTCAAAGGTAATTTTTTCAAATCGCCACGCATATATTAACCCGATGGTTGTAACTAGTGCATAGACTATTCCTGCCCAAACATGCCAAAAGAGCAATAGAATAGCACCTAATAAGCCAATCATCGTTAGATACATAAGAGGATGTCGAATAATTCGCTTCCTATAAGTATCCATTTTATCAGCTCCCTACTTCTGAATCTTACCTTTGACAAATGACCGAATGTCAAAACCTAAATCGACAATTCCGATTAATACGAAGTAAGAATACAACGGAATTGCCATGATTGTAATTAACACTTTTAAAAAGCTCGGAGAACCGTATGCATCCAAGCAAAAGTGTACAAATGAAATACCTTGTAATGTTAATAGTATCCATAACACTATTGAAAAATTTAAACAAATCACAAAAAGTGCTGTACCTGGTTCAGGCGAAAGGAATAGGTTAATCGATAGTACGATTAAGTAATACCATAATACAGCCCTCGGCAAACGCATATCTTTAAATGCACTAAATTTCGGTACATTCACTCCAAAACGTTTTAACAACGGTAAGTTAATCGTTATAATAATAAAGGCAAAAAGAAAGACACCTAATGTAATCGAAGCAGGGATGACTGTTTCCATCGTTTCAAACATGACATTCATCTTTTCAGCAGTTATTGCTGATTGTTTCCCATTTAAACTTTCAGAAAGGGTCATCGCTTGGGAATAATTTTCCCGCATAAATTCCATGAACCTTTTGATAAAGTCTGTTTCTAACATTTTTATTGAAATAAGATATTCTATAGCAAAAATAATTAGTATTGTTACTCCAGTGGACATCAATAAAAATACTTTACTTCTCTTTAAGCGTAGTGCATCACCCATTACAACGCCAATAGCTGCAAAGATGAGTGAAAAGGGTAAAGCTAATAACCCTCCAAAAAAGAATGGAATTATACATCCTAATACCGCTACTAAAACGGAGGAACTTCGGTCGTATTTTGCACTATACCAAGCTAGTGGAAGTGGTGCGAAAAGCATAGCAATGAGATTAAGAACTGGTACATATATGGCTATTGCAATTAAAATTGTAAATAGCGCGATCATCATTGCTCCATGTGCGAGCCTTTTAGTTTGATTATTCGGCATTTATAACCTTCCTTTTATGAAATCAAATAATCCTGTTCATTCGTATATTGTATCATCTTTTTAGCTATTGGACAAAAATGCAGAAAGACGTTAAAAGTCTTAATATACTAAATTATTCAATAGGCGTCTAACAATTGCCAAATTCATCATATTAATAAAAATTACATATATTCATTACAAAAAAAGTCGACAAAACCAAATTACGATTTTGTCGACTTTTTTGATTATCATCCATTCTTACCTTTGTAAGAATTAAATTTAATCTTATTTATCTTCAGCTACGAATGGAAGAAGTGCCATAATACGAGCACGTTTAATAGCTGATGTTAATTTACGTTGGTATTTTGCACTTGTACCTGTTACGCGACGTGGAAGAATTTTACCACGTTCAGAAATGAACTTTTTAAGTAGATCTACATCTTTGTAGTCGATGTGCGTAATATTGTTAGAAGTGAAGTAACAAACTTTACGGCGTTTGCGGCCTCCGCGACGTTGTGCCATTTCGATATTCCTCCTTTTTTAGTTTTTTGTCTCTATTAGAACGGTAAATCGTCTTCAGAAACTTCAATTGGACCTTTGCTCGACGCAAATGGATCCTCATCTACACGTGTATAATTTTGCTGATTCCCAGAAGGTTGAGCTTGTGGGTATGAAGCAAATGGATCTTGCTCCGCGCTTCCAAATTGTTGATTTGGTTGGCTTGTACTATATGCAGGTTGGTTCCCTCCATATTGTGGTCGCCCTCCGTACTGTTGATTTGGCATACCAGCTCCACCACCAGTGTTTCGCGGTTCTAAAAATTGTACCGAATCCGCTACAACATCTGTTGTGTAAACACGTTTTCCATCTTGACCTTCGAAGCTACCTGTTTGAATACGACCTTCAACACCAATCAAACTTCCTTTTTTCATGAAGTTTGCTAAGTTTTCGGCCTGTTTTCGCCAAGCAATACATCCGATAAAGTCTGCTTCACGTTCACCTTGTTGGTTCGAAAATGTTCTATTTACAGCGATTGTAAAACGAGTCATTGGAACGCCACTCGGTGTGTAGCGAAGCTCTGGATCTTTCGTTAGTCTTCCAACTAATACGACACGGTTTATCACAATTTCAACCTCCTTTTCAGCATTTTAGTTAAAGTTAAATGTTAAAATTATTCTTCTTCACGAACAGCCATGTGACGAATAATGTCTTCGCTAATGTTCGCTAAACGAGTGAACTCGTTAATAGCTTCTGAACCAGCGTTCGCTTTTACGATTTGGTAGTAACCTTCACGGAAGTCGTTGATTTCATAAGCTAAGCGGCGTTTGCCCCACTCTTTAGACTCGATGATTTCAGCGCCATTTGAAGTTAAAACTTCGTTGAAGCGTTCTACTAATGCTTTTTTCGCTTCGTCTTCAATGTTCGGACGAACGATGTACATTATTTCATACTTTTTCATTATTTTGCACCTCCTTATGGACTTGGGCTCTCCTTTATGAAGAGAGCAAGGAGTAAGTATTATATACTCACATCTGAGAATTGTACCACACTTCAAGTGTTCATGCAACAAATATAAATACTTCCAAATTAAGATTTGAACCATTTATAATGGTAGCTAGAGAGGAGAGGTGACATGTCTGAACCAAAAATAATCGAGCTTGATATGAAAGCGATAACGAAAATGAATTTATGGTTAACGATCCTTTTGTGTATCTTATTTTTTATTGGAAATAGTTATATTCATCAACAATTTGAATTTACTTTTACCTTTTTTGACTTTTTTCTTTTTATAATTTACTACATTGCCCTTATTGTCCTTCATGAAATTTTTCATTTGATAGGATTTATGATTTTTGGGAAAGTCCCATTTAAACAGCTAGATTATGGTGTTAATTTAAAACTTGGCATCGCCTATGCTACAACGTCTATTCCTTTGAAAAATAATGCAATGAAAAAAGCGTTATTGTTACCTTTTTGGACAACAGGTGTCATTCCTACACTAATCGGTTTTTACTTTAACTCTTCTATGTTTGTTCTACTAGGAGCTATACTCATAGCTGGGGCAGTAGGTGATTTTTATATGTATAAGGAATTACGTAACTTCCCAAAGGATGCTTTAATAAAAGATGATCCAAAACTTCCAAGACTTTATGTATATAAAGATTAATTAGAGGTGAACTATGTCAAATAATATAAAAATCGTTTCATTAAATGAACAAAAAATTATGAAACATACAATCATTTTAACGGTTATTCTAAGTATTTTATTTGTAGTTTTAAATTATGTAATACATAAAGACTTTTCTCCGAGCATACTAGGTTTTATCCTTGGAGTAGTAATCTATCTTGTCGTTTCTCTACTTTTAGTTGTCATCAATGAAATTCTAAATCTATTAGGCTATCGATATCGTTGTAAAGTTGCACCTGAGTCATTATCTTTATCGATTCATCCTGAGAAAGGATTAGTTTATTCGAAAACAACAGAAAAAATTAAAAATGCCCAGTACCAGTCGATATTTCTAACTTCCTTCTCTTTTACTGGGATTATTCCATTGGCTATTGGATTTGCAATTGGGAGCTATCCACTATTACTTGCCAGTGCTTCTTTTATAGCAGGAGGATTAGCTAATTTTGTTGGTATTTATAAATTACGACATTTCCCAGATGATGCATTAGTAAAAGATGAACCTGATCAATTTAGTGTTTATGTTTATTTAGAAGACGAAAAACAGGAGTCCTAATTTGGACTCCTGTTTTCTATTGAAACTCTAATGTGATTATACGTTAAAACGGAATAGCATAACATCGCCATCTTGTACGACGTAATCTTTACCTTCTAAACGTACTTTTCCAGCTTCTTTTGCCGCTGCCATTGAACCAGCTGCCACTAAATCCTCGTAAGCTACTGTTTCCGCACGAATAAATCCGCGCTCAAAGTCTGAATGGATGATACCTGCACATTGTGGAGCTTTCATTCCTTTACGGAAAGTCCATGCACGTACTTCTTGCACTCCTGCAGTAAAGTATGTTGCTAACCCTAATAAATCATAGGAAGCACGAATTAATTGATCTAAACCAGACTCTTCAATTCCTAATTCTTCTAGGAACATTGCCTTTTCTTCATCATCCAACTCTGAAATTTCTTCTTCGATCTTAGCACAAATGGTAATAACTTGCGCCCCTTCAGCGTTTGCAAACTCACGTACTTGTTGCACGTATTGGTTATTTGCTGCATCTGCTACTTCATCTTCTGATACATTGGCTACATAAAGCATTGGTTTAATCGTTAAAAGGTGAAGTCCTTTTATAATTTTTAATTCATCGTCCGTTAAATCAACAGAACGTGCTGGTTTTTCCTTTTCTAACGCTTCTTTAATTTTAGTTAAAACGGGTTCTTCAATTAAAGCTTCCTTATCTTTTTGCTTCGCCATTTTACTAACCCGTTGTAGACGTTTTTCTACCGATTCCATATCAGCTAAAATTAATTCTAAATTAATGACTTCAATGTCATCAATCGGATTTACTGATCCAGAAACGTGTGTAATATTTTCATCTTCAAAACAACGGACAACTTGGCAAATTGCATCTACTTCACGGATGTGGGATAAAAACTTATTTCCTAACCCTTCTCCTTTGGATGCTCCTTTTACAATTCCTGCAATGTCCGTAAATTCAAATGCAGTCGGAACGGTTTTTTTCGGTTCTACTAGCTCCGTTAATTTATCTAAACGGGCATCAGGCACTTCTACTACTCCTACGTTTGGATCGATAGTTGCGAATGGATAGTTTGCTGCTAAAGCACCCGCTTTTGTAATTGCGTTAAATAATGTAGATTTCCCTACGTTCGGTAAACCTACGATACCAGCTGTTAAAGACATTCGGTTGACACGACCTTTCTTATATCAATTATTTCAATTTACTGTTCTTCGTTTTTGAAACCAAAGTTTATTATATGGATAAGTAGTGAAAAAGTCTATTTCGCTAAAAATTACTCTTCACTTGCTTTCTCTAATATTTTTTTCATTTTCTTGCTAAAGTCACGGCGAGGAATCATTACACTATGGCCACAACCTTGGCATTTGATTCGTATATCTGCCCCCATACGAATGACTTTCCATGCATTTGTTCCGCATGGATGTTGCTTCTTCATTTCTACAATATCATGCAGTCCAAATTCTTTTGTCTCCATTATTCCTCATCTCCTTCTGACGACTCTTTATACCAACGATCATAAAGCATCATTTTCGGATATGCCATTGGAATTCCATTTTTCTCTAAAATTTCTTTTACATCCCGGCGAATGACACGGGCAATTGTATAGTGTTGTAAAGGCTTAGTTTCTGCAATAATACGAATCGTCACTTCCGTACCTACCACATTTTGAACACCTAAAAATGATGGAACATCCACTAATTCTTCAAATTTTGAAGGCAACGTTTCTAAATAAGCTGTTAATAATTTTTCTACTTTCTCTATATCTGCATCTATAGCAACTTGCATATCAATAATCGCTTTCGAATTATTTACAGAGTAGTTAACAACATCTAAAATTTGACCGTTAGGGATGATAAATAGCTCACCCGTAATACCTAAAATTTTCGTTGTTCTTAACCCTATCTCGGTTACTGTACCTTCTGAATTGTTTAATCGGATATAATCTCCTACACCAAACTGATCTTCAAGAATAATGAAGAACCCTGTAATAACATCCTTTACTAAACTTTGAGCGCCAAAACCAATGGCTAAGCCTGCAATCCCTGCCCCAGCCAGTAACCCCCCAATATTAATGTTAACTGCTGATAAAATTGCTATCATTGCCGAGAAATACACTAAATAAGACAATGTACTATGCAATAATTTTATAATCGTTTGTTGACGTCTTTCAGTCTGGTTAATCGGTGTTTTCAGTTTTAAAGTAAAAATACGCGTTATAATTTTTTTTCCTATAAAAATGACTATATAAGATATTACAAGAATCATGACAATTTTTATAGAGGCACTTACTATAAAATCCCACAATTCATCACTTGTAAAATAATCCCAAGTTTTTTCCGCCATTTTAGCTAATCCTTTTGCTTCTTTTTCAATTGCATCTGCAGCCATTTTTCCACTCCTTGTATAACTAACTAAAAATTTGAATATACTTCAATACAATATAGGAAAATTTCTACCATTAAGGTAAATGATTATTAATTCAAAAGAAAGCGAGAATTGCTTATGCAAAAAATGCTAAATGATCCGTTAAAATCATTCGTCCATCATGAACAAACTGGTGCACTATGGCAATTAAGTGACTTATTTTTAAATTATATCCCATTCGATCAAGAACAAATAATTTTTTGTTGTATCGGTACAGACCGGTCAACTGGGGATGCTTTAGGTCCATTAACTGGTAGTTTTCTATCCAGTTTTCATTCATTTCCCTTTGAAGTCATTGGCACCTTGGAAAATCCGTTACATGCAATCAATTTAGCATCAACAATGGAAGAAATAAAACAAAAACCCTCAACACCATTCATTGTGGCAATTGATGCTTGTTTAGGTAACGAACAAAACATTGGCCATATTATCGTCCATGAAGGGCCGTTATTTCCGGGGAAAGCAGTAAAGAAAGAATTACCTCCAATTGGAGACATCTCGATTAAAGGGATCGTTAATGTTGGAGGATTTATGGAAATGCTCGTTTTACAAAATACTCGATTAAATACTACGTATGCAATGAGCAATAAAATTGCACGTGCAATATTGCTTGCATATCAGCGTCATCTATTGAAAAAGAAACATGATCGTAACGACCAAGCCGACTATAACGATTCCCGGCAGCAAATTGGCTACTCGAACCTTCGTTAGACCAGCTATATTTAATCCGATTGCCATAATCATTACACCGCCAGTTGCTGTCATTTCTTGAATAAACAGGTTTAACGCTGCTTCTGGTATATACTCACTTATAAATTTCGCAAAAAATGTAATGATACCTTCATAAAAAAGGACAGGGATTGCAGAGATTAATACCCCTATCCCTAGGGTAGAAGATAATACAATTGCAGTAAAGCCATCAATAATCCCTTTCGTTATAAGGACCGAATGATCATTTCTTATCCCACTATCTAATGCACCTAATATACCCATTGATCCAATGATAAAAATCAACGTAGCATTTACAAATCCTTCGGCAATCCCTTTTTCTGATGATTTATTGCCGATTTTATTTTCCATCCATTTTCCTAAATGGAATAGCTTTTTATCTAAATCAATCCATTCTCCGATGACGGCACCAATGACAAGACTAATAATCACGATGATAAAATTACTCGTTTTAAATCCCATTTGGATTCCTAATAACGTAACCGCTAAGCCTATACCCATTAAAACAGTGCTTTTCATATTATCAGAAATGTTTTTAAAAAATCGGCCGATAATTGAGCCGACTACTATTAATAGTACATTGATGAATGTCCCTAGAAGTACCATTGACTAACCTCTTCTCAGAAAAAAGAGCGCCGGAAATTTGGCGCTCACAACTTTTCCTATTCCTGTTCTAGTTGTAAAATTTCTAAAATACGCTCTAAATCATCTTCAGAATAAAATTCAATTTCGATTTTCCCTTTATTCTTTGATTTTCTAATTTGTACATTCGTTCCAAAATATTCTCGTAACTGAGTTTCCGTTGCTTGAACGAAAATATCCTTTTTCTTAGGCTTTTCTGTTTCACGTGAAACTTCTTCATTAAGTTGTTTAATATAAACTTCTAATTGACGTACATTTAAAGCTTGTTTAATAACTTTGTTTGCCACTTCAGGAATTCTTCTTTTATTTTTTAAACCGAGTAATGTCCGTCCGTGTCCCATTGATAATTGACCGTTATTTACTAACTCTCTTACCTCTTCTGGTAATTGCAATAAGCGTAAATGGTTCGTAATGTATGGTCGACTTTTCCCTAAACGTTTCGCAAGTTCTTCTTGAGTAAAGTTTAGTTTTTTAATTAAACTTTCGTATGCCTCAGCCTCTTCAATAGGTGTTAAGTCTTCCCGTTGAAGATTTTCTAAAATGGCTAGTTCCATCATTTGTTCTTCCGTAAGGTCTTTTACGATGGCTGGAATTTCCTCTAAGTTAGCTAATTTCGCAGCACGGAAGCGTCTTTCACCGACAACAATTTCATATTTTTTTCCCTTTTTCCGAACAACAATCGGTTGAATTATCCCATGTTCACTAATCGATTGAGCTAATTCTTCAATAGCTTCATCATCAAATAGTTTACGAGGTTGAAAAGGGTTAACGACAAGTTTCTGTAATGCGATCTTTTCAATTTGCTCTTCGTTTGGTTGTAAATGTTCTAATGTTTCAGTAGGAAATAACGCACCAATTCCTTTTCCTAATCCTCTAGCCATTTTTAATCACTTCCCTTGCTAACTCTAAATAGACTTCAGCACCTCTTGATTTTGAATCGTAATTAATAATCGGTTCTCCATGGCTTGGTGCCTCACTTAAACGAACGTTTCGGGGAATAATTGTTTTATACACTTTATCTTGGAAGTATTTCTTTACTTCTTCGATAACTTGTATACCTAAATTTGTACGAGCATCTAACATCGTTAAAAGAACACCATCAATATATAACTGTTGATTTAAATGTTTTTGAACGAGACGTACTGTTGATAGTAATTGACTCAACCCTTCTAGGGCGTAATATTCACATTGAACCGGAATAATAACGGCATCAGATGCGGTTAAAGCATTAATTGTCAACAAACCTAATGAAGGTGGACAATCGATAATAATATAATCGTATTGCTCTTTTACATTTTGTAAGGCATGTTTTAATCTTACCTCACGAGAAATAGTTGAAACGAGTTCAATTTCAGCCCCTGCAAGGGAAATAGTTGCTGGAACGACATATAAATTTTCAACTTTTGATTGTTGGACGACGTTAACGACTTCTTCATCATCGATTAATACATCATAGATACAGCTTTGAATTTCACCTTTATTTATACCAACTCCACTTGTAGCATTACCTTGTGGATCAATGTCTATTAAAAGTACCTTTTTCCCTAAATAAGCAAGACAAGCGCTCAAATTTACAGATGTTGTAGTTTTTCCTACACCACCCTTTTGGTTCGTAATGGCAATAATTCTTCCCAAGCCTTTTGCACCTGCTTTCATCAATCAATTTATTAAAAAATCAACTACACTTAAGCGTCCTCAAACGCATGAAATTAAAATAAGATAAATAGGTATTTCTATTTTATCAAATTTATATAATAGATGTATGACATTCTAAAAACATATTGTATAAATTTTATAGAAAAAGGGGCATCTCAAAAATGAGATACCTCCTTTAATGTTAAATATGAAGTAATGACATATCACTATAACCTAAATTGGGAAGCCAAAAATGATCTATTGAAATACTTGAAACTTATTTTTTCTTTGGTATTTTCACAGTAATTTGGTAGTACTCTTCTGTATCTTCCTCTTCCGTTTTCACATTAATACCACTTTTCGTTACCATCGAAAGAGATTGTTTAATCGTATTTAAGGCAATTCGAATATCTTTACTTATCGCTTTTCGTTTCGGTTTTTCTTTTTTTACTTCTTCTTTTGGTTGACTAAGTTGCTGAATATATTCTTCTAATTGGCGTACATTCCAATCATTTTCTTTTATCAAAGTAACTAATTCAGATTGCAATTCTTCTTCTTTAATGGAGATCATAGCCCGGGCATGTCTTTCCGTTATCTCTCTCTTTAAAATTGCTTCTTGTACAAATTGGGGTAGTTTTAATAAACGTAATTTATTAGCGACCGTTGATTGACCTTTCCCTAAACGTTGAGCAAGTGCTTCTTGAGTTAGTGAATGAAGTTCGAGCAATTGCTGATAAGCTAATGCTTCTTCAATTGCTGTTAGTTCTTCTCGTTGAAGATTCTCAATTAAAGCAATAGAAGCGGTTTCTTTATCACTTAAATTACGAACAATTGCAGGTACTTCAGTCCAATTTAGTTTTTTCATTGCTCGGTAACGACGTTCACCCGCAATAATTTCATAGCGATCGTCTTCATAACTTCGTACAACGATCGGTTGAATTACACCGTGGGTATGGATTGTTCTTGATAATTCTTCAATTTTTTCTTCATCAAAAACCGTACGAGGTTGGAACCGATTTGGAATAATCTTATCAATTGGGATTTTTACTACTTCTTCTGCAGCCTTATTCTTATCATCTTGTGCTACTACTTGTTCTACTTCATTTTTTTCTTCAGAAACAGTT
Source organism: Ureibacillus sp. 179-F W5.1 NHS (assembly GCF_045369345.1). NCBI lineage: Bacteria > Bacillati > Bacillota > Bacilli > Caryophanales > Caryophanaceae > Ureibacillus > Ureibacillus sp. 179-F W5.1 NHS. The sequence continues at coordinate 43,778 of NZ_JBIQFG010000015.1, forward strand.
TTTTCGCCGCCTCCGAAAAAACGTGAAAAAGGACTTTTCATTCAATAGGCACCACCTTTTAGAAACTATCTTGCTCGATACTCATTATAAATATTATTTATTATTATTTATAAAATGTACAGAGTCTGATAGATGTAAAAATCTATTAAATTAACATAAATATAAAATATGTATGCTTCAAGATGCAAAATTATATCTAAAAATTTGTGACAAATAAAAGTTTTCTAATAAAAGAAAGAAAAAAACACATACAAAATCTATTATTATCCATAAAGACTAAATGTTTCATGTGGAACATTTGTTAAATTAATAGAAACACAACTCTTTTATTCTACTAAAAATTTTCATACTTATAAAATTAAATTGCCTATTAGCCGCTTATACATAACTTCCAATAGATCGCGGCTAATAAAACAAATTTTTTATACGATTGGTGTTTTATTTGGAACGCCCGGTTTACGAGGGTATTTTTTAGGTGTCTGCTTCACTTTATCAAACACATATAAAGTCCGTTCACTCTCTTCAATCGGTAAAGTATAGGCAAATTCTTCTTTTAAAGATCCACCCAATGTAGTAATTGCCTTTTTCGCATCTTTCAGCTCTTCAGGTCCTGCCGCAGCCTTTAATGCAACAAAATAACCTCCCTGTTTAACAAGCGGGAAGCAAAGTTCGGATAATACAGCTAGTCTCGCTACAGCACGAGCTGTTATGACCTCAAACTTTTCACGGTATGATGCATTTTGTCCAAATTCTTCAGCACGAGCATGCACGAACTCCACATGATCTAATTGTAATTGTTCACTTAAATGATTTAAAAATGTAATACGTTTATTTAAAGAATCAACAATTGTTACATGTAAATGAGGGAAACATATTTTGATTGGTAAGCTTGGAAAGCCCGCACCTGCACCTACATCACAAACAGATTGTACTTTCGTAAAATCAAAGTAAAAACTTGCACTAATGGAATCATAGAAATGCTTTAAATAGACGCCTTCAACATCTGTGATTGCCGTTAAATTCATTTTTTCATTCCACTCAACGAGTAGTTCAAAATATTTATTAAACTGAGCGATTTGTTGATCACTAAGTTCAATCCCCTTATTTTTTAATGCTTCAATAAATTGTTGTTCGTTCATATGGATCTCCTTTATTTGAGAATGGATGCTTATTTACAAAAGAAGGAGCGTCCGAGAAAAGTTGGTACTCGAACGCTCATTGAACAATTATTCGTTACTTACTCGCGCAATCTTCCCTTGTTCAATATAAACAAGCAAAATTGAAATATCTGCAGGATTAACACCTGAAATACGAGAAGCTTGTGCAATTGATAATGGACGTACTTCTTTTAATTTTTCCCGTGCTTCTGTAGCTAAACTAGAAATATCATCATAATCAATATCTTCTGGTATTTTTTTACCTTCCATTTTATGGAGTTTTTCAACTTGATTTAACGCTTTTTGAATATATCCTTCATATTTCAATTGAACTTCAATTTGTTCTTTTACTTCTTCACTTAATTCAAGACCAGATGGAGTTAATGAAGCGACTAAATCGTATGTCATTTCAGTTCGTTTCACTAAATCCGAAGCCCGAATCCCATCTTTTAATTCTGTTCCACCAACAGAGCGGATGACAGCTTGTGTTGTTTCATTTGGTTTAATAATAACTTCACGAAGGCGAGCAATCTCTGTTTCGATTTGTTCTTTTTTCTTCGTAAATTTCGCAAAACGTTCTTCTGAAATTAAGCCTAATTTATATCCAAGTTCAGTTAAACGTAAATCCGCATTATCATGACGAAGTAATAAACGATATTCTGCTCGAGATGTTAATAAACGATACGGTTCATTTGTTCCTTTTGTTACTAAATCATCAATTAAAACACCGATGTAAGCATCTGAACGTTTTAAAATAACTTCTTCTTTTCCTAAAACTTTAGCAGCGGCATTAATACCTGCCATTAACCCTTGACCAGCAGCTTCTTCATATCCACTAGTACCGTTAATTTGACCAGCTGTATAAAGATTTTTAATGCGTTTTGTTTCTAATGTTGGCCATAATTGCGTTGGTACAATCGCATCGTATTCAATTGCATAACCAGCACGCATCATTTCTGCTTTTTCTAACCCAGGAATTGTTTGTAACATTTTCCGTTGAATATGTTCTGGTAAACTTGTTGACAAACCTTGTACGTAAACTTCTTGAGTATCACGGCCCTCTGGTTCTAAAAAGAGTTGATGACGCGGTTTATCGTTAAAGCGAACAATTTTCGTTTCAATTGATGGGCAATAACGTGGTCCTGTACCTGTAATCGCACCAGTATACATTGGTGCTTTGTCAAGGTTATCATTAATAATTTGATGTGTTTCAGGACTTGTATACGTTAACCAACAAGGAATTTGATCCATGATGAATTCAGTTGTTTCAAAACTAAATGCACGTGGCACATCATCCCCAGGTTGAATTTCGGTTTTACTATAATCAATCGTTTTACTGTCTACACGTGGTGGTGTACCCGTTTTAAAACGAACCATTTCAAAGCCAAGGTCGCGCAAATTATCCGCTAATTTTATAGATGGTTGTTGATTGTTTGGCCCACTTGAATATTTTAAGTCCCCAATAATAATTTCACCGCGCAAATACGTACCTGTTGTGACAATAACTGCTTTTGCTCGGTAAATTCCACCTGTCTGTGTAATGACACCGCGAACGACACCATCTTCAACGATTAATTCATCAACAATTGATTGATGAATTGTTAAATTTTCTTCTTCCTCTAATAAACGTTTCATTTCACGTTGGTAAAGAACTTTATCTGCTTGTGCACGTAAAGCACGAACTGCAGGTCCTTTCCCAGTATTTAGCATACGCATTTGGATATGAGTTTTATCAATTACTTTCCCCATCACACCGCCTAATGCGTCTATTTCACGCACAACGATTCCTTTTGCTGGTCCACCAACAGATGGATTACATGGCATAAAGGCAATCATGTCTAAATTAATTGTCACCATGAGTGTTTTCGCACCCATTTTTGCTGCAGCATATGCTGATTCTACACCAGCATGACCTGCACCGATGACAATGACATCATATTGCCCAGCTTCATATGTTGTTGTCATGCCGTCTCTCCCTTTCTTATTTTAAATTTATTTTCCTAAACAGAATTGTGAGAATAGCTGATTAATCAAGCTTTCTTGCACTGTGTCACCGACTATTTCCCCTAATAGTTCCCATGTTTTCGTTACATCAATTTGAATCATGTCAACTGGAACACCGGTATGGGCTGCATCGATTGCATCTTCGATAGTTGATTTTGCTTGATGAAGTAAAGCAATATGGCGCGCATTGGAAACATAAGTTAAATCATTTGCTTCCACTTGCCCTTCAAAGAAAGTCTTGGCAATTGCTTCTTCTAGCTCAATGATTCCTTGTTCTTGTAAAATGGACGTTGTCACAACAGGACGACCGTTGGACAATGCCTTTACTTTTTCCAAATCAATTTGTTGCGGTAAATCTGTTTTATTAACAACGACAATAAAGTCCATATTTTGAATGGTTTCAAACAGACGTTCATCTTCTTCAGATAATGGTTCCGCCGAATTTAAAACAAGTAAAATTAAATCTGCTTCCTTTAATACTTGTCGAGATTTTTCTACCCCTATTCTTTCGACGATATCTTCCGTTTCACGAATCCCTGCAGTATCAACTAGACGCAAAGGTACGCCGCGCACATTGACATACTCTTCTATAATATCACGAGTTGTACCTGCAACATCAGTAACAATTGCTTTATTCTCGTGAATTAAACTATTTAATAATGAAGATTTCCCTACATTAGGTCTACCGAGAATAACCGTAGAAAGCCCTTCACGTAATATTTTCCCCTGAGAAGAAGTTTGTAATAACTTAGCGATTTCATCCCTTACCCATGTACATTTTTCTAAAAGTACTGGAATGGTCATCTCTTCTACATCATCATACTCAGGATAATCTATATTAACCTCTACATGAGCTAATGTCTCAATTAATGCTTGACGTAATTGGCCAATTAATCTTGAAAGTTTACCTTCCATTTGTCCTAAAGCTACATTCATCGCACGATCTGTTTTCGCTCGGATTAAATCCATAACGGCCTCAGCCTGAGATAAATCAATACGTCCATTTAAGAAGGCACGTTTTGTAAATTCACCCGGTTCCGCTAATCTTGCCCCATTTTGTAAAACGAGCTGCAACACACGATTTACCGAAACAATTCCACCATGACAGTTAATTTCAACTACATCCTCACGGGTAAAGGTTTTTGGTGCCCGCATTAACGAAATCATGACTTCTTCTACTACTTCTTCACTTTTTGGTTCAATTAAATAACCATAATGAATCGTATGGGATTTTTCTTCTATTAATTTTTTGCCACTCGGTGACTTGAAAATTTTATCTGCTATTTTAACTGCTTCATCCCCACTTAAACGGACAATAGCAATGGCTCCTTCGCCCATTGGTGTGGATATCGCGGTAATCGTATCATACTCCATTTTAAAATCCTCCTACTAAATCAATTACACTTTTGTGTAATTGATGACCTCACCAAAACGTCATAAGATGAATACTTTTATCTTGTGACAACTATACGAAGTTATCCACATGTGAATAACTGTTACGAACTTCATTTACTAACAATTTAGAGTAACATATTTTATTGAATTACGAAAGTAAAGCAAATTTTCCACATGTGGATAAAAAAGATCGTCATTTATTTAAGCATATAAAAAGGAAATAAAAAACGACCTTTTAAAGGCCGTTTTTGTTATTCTAATATGTTTTCATTACTTAACTGGTTCTATTACTAAATGACGATTCGGTTCAGTACCTTCAGAATATGTTTCAATATCAATTCGATTCGCTAATGCATTATGAATGACTTTTCTTTCATAGGAAGGCATCGGCTCTAAAGAAACCTTTTTTCCTGTGCGGATTGCCTTATCAGCCATTCGCTCAGCTAATTGCTCTAAAGCAATTTGACGTCGTTCGCGGTAATTTTCCACATCAAGTTTTACCATTAAGAAAGATTTTGTACTTTTATTTACTACTAATTGGGTTAATTGTTGTAATGCATTTAATGTAGCACCACGTTTTCCAATTAAAAGTGCCGCCTTTTCACTTTCTAATTTAAATAAAATGTTTTTACCTTGAACTTTTCCATCGATCGATAAATCATCAATACCCATTTCAATCGCTATATTTTGTATATATTCTTTCGCAATATCAATTGGGCTTTCTTTTTCACTTTCTACTTCTAATAGCTCTTCTGTTCCAACCGATTGATCCTGCTCCTGTTGTATAACTTCTACTGGAGATTGGGCTTCAACAATTGGTTCTGAATATACTTCATTAACAGTCACACGAACTTCAGCTTTCCGTGCACCAAAACCTAAAAATCCTTTTTTACCTTCTTGTAAAACCTCAACTTCTACTTGATCACGAGTAGTATTAAGTTGTTGTAACGCTAATGAGATCGCTTCTTCTACTGTTGCGCCTAATTGCGTAATTTGTTTCACTTTTTCGCCCCTCCTGTTGTAGCAGGTTCTATTTTCTTTCTATTCCAAGGCTTATAAATAACAAGGTTTTGAATTACTGAGATGATGTTTCCGACAACCCAATATAATGATAATGCAGCTGGTAATACAGCACCAAATATCATAATCATAACTGGCATAATATACATCAACACTTTCATTTGAGGGTTGTCCATAGCAGGTCCAGTCATCAATACGACAAATTGGATTAAACCAGCTAAAATCGCTAATACAATACTTGGATCTGCGAGCGGGAAAATAAGAAATGTCCCTAAATCAAAGGCTGGTGTTGCATTCATACGACTAATTGCATGATAGAAACCAATCAAAATAGGCATTTGAATTAACATTGGTAAACATCCTGCCGCAGGATTCACGCCAGAATTTTGCATTAATGCCATCATTTCTTGCTGATACTTTTGTTGAGTAACAGCATCTTTTGAAGCATACTTCCTTTGTAATTCTTTCATTTTTGGTTGGATTTCTTGCATTTTTTTCGAGCTTTTTACTTGTTTAATCGTTAATGGAAGGATGACTAATCGGATTATTATTGTAACAGCAATAATCCCAAGAGCATACGTACCTAATAAATCTGCGAAATACTTAATAACTGATACTAATGGCCAAACGATAAATTCATTCCAAAAGCCTTCGCTTTCAGATGAAATTGGCTGATCAAATTCTGTACAACCAGAAAGCAACAATGCTACTGAAACTAGCGACAGAATCATCCAATGACTTTTCTTCAACCTTCTTCCTCCTAGAATACTATTCAACTTTTTAGCTATTTTACCACGTGTAGCCGCTTACACTCTACAAATTGTTTTAATTCCCTCTATAAATATTGACAATAATTATTTAGTTTTGAAAATTTTATTAATATTTTAAGAGACATTTGTAGAGTTACTTATTTCTTCTTTAATACTTTTGCAATTTTTAGCACATGTTCAATACTCTTTTTTGTTTCATGAAAATCTAATGTGGCCGCCGGGTTTCTGGCGATAATAACATAATCCATATCTTGTCTTATTTCATCTTTTAATTCTAAAAATACTTGTCGAATATATCGTTTAATTTGAACTCTCGTTACAGCTTTCCCAACTTTTTTTCCAACGGATAAACCAATACGAAATTCTGTTTGATCCTCATTCGGCAAACAATAAACAACGAATTGACGATTGGCAAAGGACTTTCCCTTTTTAAATACTTTTTGAAAGTCTTCATTTTTTTTAATTCGCTGGCGCTTTTTCATTTCTTCACCTACTATCGTGATTACTTTCTTTTATTCTTTATTAAAATGAAGAAAAAAAAAGCCACTGAATAGGCTCAGTGGACTTATGCTGATAATACTTTTCTTCCTTTACGACGACGAGCAGCTAATACTTTACGTCCGTTTTTTGTGCTCATACGTGCGCGGAATCCGTGTACTTTACTATGTTTACGTTTTTTTGGTTGATATGTGCGTTTCATTATATATTACACCTCCAAATGAAAGTTTAAGTTTCTATCCTACATACAGACCATAACATTATATATATAAAAGAATTAGATTGTCAATTAAATATTTGACCGACTAGCCTTTAGCAGTTTCTTCTCTAAATAAAAATATCCACAACGAGAGATGATTATTATAAACACTCGTTGTGGATATTTTTTTATTTTAAAATTTTATCCACAATACTTATCGACAAGTTTTTCACAAATTCTATGCTTGTGGATAATACGATGGTGAATAAAATTTAACTGTGTGGATAAGTTTCACCAGCTATTGAAATGACAATCTTTTTTTGTTACGATAAATGTGTTTTCTTTTGTGGACATTTAATTTGGGAAATATTTTATCCACAGATGTTAATAACTTGTGGACAAACTTTAACACAGCTTTTGGATAATAGTTATCCACATGCTGTGATTATGTGTTTAATAGATTTTCTATTATCATATATAAATCTAGTTTATTTATTTGAAATGGAAAATATACATGAAAAGGAGTTAAAAGCTTGGAACATTTAGAAGAATTATGGATGAATGTCCTGGCTCAAGTTGAACAAAAAATTTCAAAACCAAGCTTTGAGACGTGGCTTAAATCGACGAAATTACTTTCTTATAAAGGAAGCAATGTAACTATTGCCGCCCCTAACTCATTTACTCGTGATTGGCTTGAAAATCATTACCTTCATCTAATCGCGGGTATTTTATCTGAACTTACAGGTAAAGACTTGCTAATTAAATTTGTTGTTCAAAAGGATCAGGACGATTATGACAGCCTTGATTTACCTGCTCCGGTAATACAGGCAAATAATAACGATGACCATTCTGAAATGACACCAGGAATGCTCAATCCAAAATATACATTTGATACATTCGTTATTGGCTCGGGGAATCGGTTTGCCCACGCAGCATCTTTAGCCGTTGCAGAAGCACCTGCAAAGGCCTATAACCCGTTCTTTATTTATGGAGGAGTAGGATTAGGCAAAACCCATTTAATGCATGCCATTGGCCACTATGTATTGGAACATAATCCAAATGCGAAGGTCGTTTATTTATCATCAGAAAAATTTACAAATGAATTTATTAACTCGATTCGTGATAACAAAGCAGTAGATTTCCGAAACAAATACCGTAATGTCGATGTATTACTGATTGACGATATTCAATTTTTAGCTGGGAAAGAATCCACTCAAGAAGAGTTTTTCCACACATTCAACACGTTGCATACAGAATCTAAGCAAATTGTTATTTCTAGTGATCGACCGCCAAAAGAAATTCCAACATTAGAAGATCGTCTTCGTTCACGTTTTGAATGGGGGCTTATTACGGATATTACACCGCCAGATTTGGAAACACGTATTGCGATTCTTCGTAAAAAGGCGAAAGCAGACGGACTAGATATACCAAATGAAGTAATGCATTATATTGCAAATCAAATTGATACAAATATTCGGGAGCTGGAAGGTGCACTTATTCGAGTAGTTGCATATTCTTCTTTAGTTAATAAAGATATTTCAACAGAGCTTGCTGCCGAAGCATTGAAAGATATTATTCCAAATTCAAAGCCACGTATGATTTCTATTTTAGATATTCAAACTGCTGTTGGAGAGCACTTCCATATTAAATTAGAGGACTTCTCAGCAAAGAGACGTACAAAATCTATCGCCTTTCCAAGACAGATTGCTATGTATTTATCTCGTGAGTTAACCGATTTTTCTTTGCCAAAAATAGGAGAGGAATTTGGAGGACGGGATCATACAACCGTCATTCATGCTCACGAAAAAATTGCATCTTTATTAAAAGAAGATCAACAACTTCAGCAAGATATTAAACAAATTCGTAGTATGTTAGGGAAATAATAATGTGGATAACATGATGAAGTTCTCACAACTTTATTCACAATTTATTAACATGTGGATAATTTGATTTCATGCATGTTTGAATGAGTTATACACAAATCCACAGGGCCTATTACTATATCTATTAATATCTTTTAAAAATAATATAATTAATTAAGAGAGGGTCTAATGATGAAATTTGATATAATGCGAGATCATTTACTAGATGGATTAAATGACGTAATGAAAGCCGTAAGTTCCAAAACGACAATTCCGATTTTAACGGGGATTAAATTGGATGTAACAAACGAAGGGTTAACATTAACGGGTAGTGATGCAGATATAACTATCCAAACATTTATTCCGATTGAAGAAAACGGAGATCAATTAATCAATGTGACTGAAACAGGCTCCATTGTTTTACAAGCAAGAATGTTTAATGAGATTGTTCGAAAATTACCAACAAATGATGTTGAAATCGAAGTATCTAACGGTTTACAAACTCATATTCGTTCTGGGAAATCTGAATTCCATCTTATCGGATTAGACGCTTCAGAGTATCCATTATTACCTGAAGTTTCAACTGATAGACAATTTTCAATACCGGCTGATTTATTAAAATCTATTATTCGAGAAACAGTTTTTGCAGTAGCAGCATCTGAAAGCCGTCCTGTATTAACAGGGGTGAATTGGCAAATTCATGGTAATGAATTAATTTGTATTGCAACAGATAGTCACCGTTTAGCTAGAAGAAAAACAATATTAGAAAATTTACCTACAGATGTAAACTCTGTCGTTATACCAGGTAAAAGCTTAAATGAACTAAATAAAATTTTAGGAGATTCGACAAATCCTGTTCAAATCGTTATTACAAACCAACAAGTTTTATTTAAAACAGAAAATGTTTTATTCTTCTCTCGTCTATTAGAAGGGAATTACCCAGAAACATCCCGTTTAATACCAGAAGAATTTAAAACAAACATTACAATTAACGGGAAATCCTTATTACAAGCAATCGATCGTGCTTCTTTATTAGCTCGAGAAGATCGTAATAATGTTGTACGTTTTGAAACATTCGACGGAAATATTGTTGAAATTTCATCTAACTCTCCTGAAATCGGAAAAGTAGAAGAGCAAATTCCTGTGGAAACATTAGAAGGGGAAAATTTAAAAATTTCCTTCAGTGCAAAATATATGATGGAAGCGTTAAAAGCAATTGATGGACAAGATGTAGTCATTCAATTTACAGGTGCAATGAGACCATTTACATTACGTTCTATACATGATGATGCAATTTTACAATTGATCTTACCAGTAAGAACTTATTAATCAAACATTATGGATAAATGAGATAGTCATTCGTGGCTATCTTTTTTATTTCTTTCGGTTACAAAAATTTCCTGACAACGCCCTTATCCTACTTTCCTTGGATTTTTTCCTTAATTTTAGGTATGATATAAGGATAGATGTACGTAATCGGAGGATGAATTTAATTTGGATGAAATTATAATTGATACAGAATTTATAACCCTTGGTCAAGCTTTAAAAGTTACAGATGCAATTAGCTCTGGTGGCATGTCTAAATGGTTCCTTCAAGAAAATGATGTATTTGTTAACGGTGAAATCGACAAAAGACGTGGCCGTAAACTACGACATGGCGATGTCATTAATATTCCTGGCTGTGGTAGATTTGTCATCGTCAATAAGAACGGAGAAAATTAAATGTTCATCGAGCATTTACAGCTTACAAATTATCGTAACTATGAATCATTAACATTAGATTTTTCACCCAAAATTAATGTGTTTATTGGGGAGAACGCTCAAGGTAAAACAAATGTAATGGAATCTATCTATGTTTTAGCCATGGCAAAATCCCATCGAACAAGTAATGATAAAGAATTAATCCGTTGGCAAGCAGACTATGGTAAAATAGATGGTGTTGTCCAAAATCGTTACGGTAGTTTTCCAATGGAATTGTCTGTTACGAAAAAAGGCAAAAAGGGCAAAATAAACCATTTAGAACAAACGAAGTTAAGCAATTATATTGGTCAAATGAACGTGGTGATGTTTGCTCCTGAAGATTTAAACGTCGTAAAAGGTAGCCCGCAAATAAGAAGGCGGTTTATCGACATGGAAATAGGTCAAATATCGCCAGTGTATTTACATGAATTGCTTACATTTCAGAAATTATTAAAACAGCGCAATCATTTGCTGAAAATAAATCAAGGGAAACAGCAAATCGATGACGTTTTATTTGCTATTTATACTGAGCAATATATTCAGTCAGCTGTCCAAATTATTCGTAAAAGACTTCAATTTATACAACTTTTACAAGATTGGGCTGAAAAAATCCATTCTGGCATCTCACGTGGTCTTGAAAAGTTAACGATTCAATATCGAGCTACTTCTGGACTTAATCCAGAATGGAATGATGATGAAATGGCTACATACTTGGAAAAGAAGTTAGCAGAAGTAAGAAAGCGTGAGCTTGAAAGAGGGATTACATTAGTTGGTCCACATCGAGATGATTTACAGTTTTTGGTAAATGATTATGATGTTCAAACTTATGGATCACAAGGTCAACAACGTACAACAGCCTTATCTTTGAAACTAGCTGAAATAGAATTAATTAAGCAAGAGACGAAAGAGGCACCTATTTTACTTTTAGATGACGTATTGTCCGAATTAGATGATTATCGCCAATCACATTTATTAAACACCATTCAAGGTGAAGTGCAAACGTTTGTCACGACAACAAGTGTTGATGGGATTCATCATGAAACAATACAACATGCGAAAATGTTTCACGTGAAACAAGGTGTAATAGAAACTCAATAAATAAACAAATTAATTTAATTTTTTAATCTAAGCGAATTGTACTGTAGCCTTAAATTTTATGGCATTGGGAATAACAGTTAAAAAATTCGCTTAAGTTTTCATTTAGAAAGTTTTAGAAATTTTGATAAAGCTTTTTAATTTTGACACATACTGAGGTAATGAAAGAGTAGGTGAACATGGTGGCTTTAGAAGAGAAACAAGTTCAACAAGCTTATGATGCGGATCAAATTCAAGTTTTAGAAGGGTTAGAAGCTGTTCGTAAGCGTCCAGGGATGTATATTGGCTCCACAAGCTCTAAAGGGCTTCACCATTTAGTTTGGGAAATCGTGGATAACAGTATTGACGAAGCATTAGCAGGTTATTGTACAGAAATTACGGTTGCAATTGAAAAAGACAACTGGATTCGTGTAGAAGATAATGGTCGTGGTATACCAGTCAATATTCAAGAAAAAATGGGAATGCCAGCAGTTGAAGTTATTATGACAGTTCTACATGCTGGTGGTAAATTCGGCGGTGGCGGATATAAAGTATCAGGTGGTCTTCACGGTGTAGGTGCATCTGTAGTGAATGCTTTATCTGTTGCAACGGAAGTATATGTAAAACGTGATGGTCATATTCATTCCATCAAATTCGAACGAGGTAAAACTGTTCAACCAGTAAAAATTATTGGTGATACTGAGGAGACAGGTACAACAACTCGTTTTAAAGCGGATCCAGAAATTTTCAAAGAAACAACTGTTTACGAATATGATATTTTAGCAACTCGTATACGAGAACTTGCTTATTTAAACCGTGGTATTCGCATTACTATTGTGGATGAACGAGAAGAAGAAAAGCGCATAAACACATATCACTTTGAAGGTGGTATTCGTGAGTATGTAGAGCATTTAAATAAAACAAAAGAACCGATTCATGACCCAATTGATATCATGGGTGAAAAAGATGGTATTTCGGTTGAAATTGCAATGCAGTATAATGCTGGATTCTCTTCTAACATTTATTCATTTGCTAACAATATTAATACTTATGAGGGCGGTACTCATGAATCAGGTTTTAAAACAGCCCTTACACGAGTAATTAATGACTATGCACGTAAAGGAAATTTATTAAAAGATACTGAAGGAAATTTAACTGGTGAGGATGTAAGGGAAGGATTGACGGCAATTATATCTGTCAAACACCCTGATCCACAATTTGAAGGACAAACGAAAACAAAATTAGGAAATTCAGAAGTAAGTTCCATTACAAACTCTTTATTTTCTGATGGTTTCGAACGTTTCATGTTAGAAAATCCTTCTGTAGCACGAAAAATCGTAGAAAAAGGATTAATGGCTGCTCGTGCCCGTGTTGCAGCGAAAAAAGCACGTGAATTTACACGCCGTAAATCTGCTTTAGAAGTATCCAGCCTTCCAGGAAAACTTGCAGACTGTTCTTCTACTAATCCTGCTGAGTCAGAAATTTATATTGTAGAAGGTGATTCCGCAGGCGGTTCTGCTAAATCAGGTCGTGATCGTTACTTCCAAGCGATCTTACCGTTGCGCGGAAAGATTTTAAACGTTGAAAAGGCAAATATTAATCGAATTTTGTCGAATGCTGAAATTCGTGCGATGATTACAGCGTTTGGTACAGGTATTGGAGAAGAATTTGATTTAGAAAAAGCACGTTATCATAAAATCGTTATTATGACAGATGCCGATGTTGATGGTGCTCATATTCGTATTCTTTTATTAACATTCTTCTTCCGCTTTATGCGTCCGCTAATTGAAGCTGGTTATGTATATGCGGCTCAACCACCTTTATATCAAGTGAAACAAGGTAAACATGTTGAGTATTGTTATTCAGATGAAGAACTACAAGCGATATTAGAACGCTTACCAAGCATGCCGAAACCAGTCGTCCAACGTTATAAAGGTCTAGGTGAAATGAATGCTGAACAACTTTGGGATACAACGATGGATCCAGAGCATCGCACGCTTCTTCAAGTTGAATTAGATGATGCAATGAAAGCAGATCAAATCTTCCAAGAATTAATGGGGGATGAAGTCGAGCCTCGTCGAAAATTCATTGAAGATAATGCGGTATATGTACAAAACTTAGACATTTAACTTGGTTCTGAAGGGAGGTCTTTCATATGTCTGAAAATCAACATGAAGGTGTAAAAGGAATAAAAATAAGTGAAGAAGTACAAACATCGTTTTTAAACTATGCAATGAGCGTTATCGTATCACGGGCATTACCAGATGTACGTGATGGTTTAAAACCGGTACACCGTCGTATTCTATATGGAATGCATGAGCTAGGAAATACGTCAGATAAACCATATAAAAAATCTGCTCGTATTGTTGGAGACGTAATGGGGAAATACCATCCTCATGGTGACTCATCAATTTATGACGCCATGGTACGTATGGCGCAAGATTTTAGTTATCGATATATGTTAGTAGATGGTCATGGTAACTTTGGTTCTGTCGATGGCGACGGAGCTGCGGCGATGCGTTATACAGAATCTCGTATGTCCAAAATAACGATGGAAATGTTACGAGATATTAATAAAGATACGATTGATTATCAAGCAAACTATGATGGAAATGAAAAAGAGCCTATCGTATTACCAGCTCGTATTCCAAACCTTTTATTAAACGGTGCCTCTGGTATTGCGGTAGGGATGGCAACAAACATTCCACCCCATCAATTAGGGGAAACAATCGATGCGGTTATCGCTTTATCTGAAAATCCAGCGATTACAACAGAAGAGTTAATGGAAATTATCCCAGGTCCTGATTTTCCAACTGGTGGTTTAATACTAGGACGAAGTGGTATTCGCCGAGCATACGAAACAGGTCGTGGTTCCATTACTGTCCGTGCTAAAGCAGAAATTGAAACGAAATCGAATGGTAAAGAAACAATTATCGTTCATGAAATACCATACCAAGTTAATAAGGCAAGATTAATTGAGAAAATTGCTGAATTAGTACGGGATAAAAAGATTGATGGCATTACGAATTTACGAGATGAATCCGATCGACGTGGTATGCGTATTGTTATTGAAGTTCGTAAAGATGCAAATGCTAACGTTATCCTTAATAATTTATATAAACAAACTGCTATGCAGTCTAACTTTGGCGTTAACATGCTAGCATTAGTTAATGGTCAACCGAAAGTTTTAAGTTTAAAAGAAGTGCTGTTCCATTACTTAGAACATCAAAAAGTTGTGATTACACGCCGTACGCAGTTTGAATTAAGAAAAGCTGAAGATCGTGCACATATTTTAGAAGGTTTAAGAATCGCCCTAGATCATATTGATGAAATTATTAGTATTATTCGTTCTTCTCGATCTGGTGATGAAGCTAAACCGGTATTAATGGAACGTTTTAATTTAACTGAACGTCAAGCGCAAGCAATTTTAGATATGCGTTTAGTACGTTTAAGTGGTTTAGAACGGGAAAAAATTGAAAATGAATATCAAGAACTTCAAGTATTAATTGCTGAGTTAAAAGCAATTTTAGCCGATGAAAGTAAAGTAATTGATATTATTCGAACAGAATTGACAGAAATTAAAGAACGATATAATGATAATCGCCGTACAGAAATTACTGCTGGTGGACTTGAAATGATCGAAGATGAGGATTTAATTCCTCGTGAAGATTCTGTTATTACATTAACGCATAATGGCTACATAAAGCGACTTGCTTCTAATACGTACCGAAGCCAAAAACGTGGTGGTCGTGGTGTGCAAGGAATGGGTACCCATGAAGATGATTTCGTTGAACATTTATTGTTCACTTCAACCCACGACACAATTCTATTCTTTACGTCAAAAGGGAAAGTATACCGTGCCAAAGGATATGAAATCCCTGAATTTGGTCGAACAGCAAAAGGTTTACCAATTGTAAATTTGTTACCTTTAGAGAAAGAAGAAAAAGTAACAGCCATGATTCATGTTAATGAATTTAAGGAAGATGCTTACTTTATTTTTACAACTAAAACAGGTATTACAAAACGTACGCAACTATCACAATTTGCTAATATTCGTACAAGTGGATTAATCGCAATTCATTTACATGATGATGATGATTTAATTTCAGTTCGATTAACCGACGGAACGAAGGATGTTATTATCGGAACCCATGATGGTATGTTAATCCGTTTCAAAGAAGAAGAAATTCGTTCGATGGGACGTACAGCATCAGGTGTACGTGGTATAAAACTTCGTGAAGGCGATTATGTAGTAGGGATGGAAATAGTTGAACCAGGCCAAGAAATTTTAGTTGTTACTGAAAAAGGTTATGGAAAACGTACTCCTGAATCAGAATATCGTCTACAAAGCCGTGGTGGTGTAGGTCTTAAAACAATCCAAATTACGGAGAAAAATGGTCCGATGTGTGCTGTTAAAACAGTAGACGGATCAGAAGATATTATGTTAATTACGATTAACGGAATTTTAATCCGTATGGATGTTAATGATATTTCCATCATTGGACGAAGTACTCAAGGTGTTCGTTTAATTCGTCTAAGTGAAGATGAGTTAGTTGCAACAGTAGCCCGTGTAAAGAAAGATGAAGAAACCGAAGAAGATATAGCAGATGAAGATAATACAACTGCTGAATTAAACAATGATTCAGTAATAGATTCTTCTGAGACAGATTCTGAAACAGAAGAATAAAATGAACAAACTGATTCAAAGGTTCAAATGAACTTTTGAATCAGTTTTTTATTTGTTTAATGATGAAATACCTAAAAAAGTATATAGAATTTAAAATCTTCTTTCTTTTAATAGTTATCCTAGTTGCTAAAAGAGAAATAAATAGTCTTTTTATGTATTCTGAATGCACTCTATCATAGATTTTCAGTTTAAATTCGATTATTAAGGGATATATATAAATTTTGAACTTAAAATATAGTATAATATATCTAAAAAAAAACGATATAACTATTTCTTTAGATACACAAACTGCAATTTCAAACTATCAAAGGAGGTTTTTAGGTTGGAGGCTACATATGTCAATACAAATGAACTTCTAATAGGAAAAGTAGTAGCGGAGGATATATTTGCTAATACCCAATTTCCAATCATTTATAAAAATACAATCATTACTCAAGAACATTTACACATTTTAACCGCCTTTCAAATTGCTAATATACCAGTCCTAGTTGATGATAATGCAAAACAATCTATTGAATCGAATGCGAATGGTAATTTGGAAGTGCAGCAAGTTAAGATTTCGTTTGAAACGAAATTTCAACTTGCTGTTGCTGATTATAAGAAGTTATTCCTTGGCTGGGAAGCTGGTTCAAAAATTGATATAACAAAGGTTAGAGGCATTATTTTACCTTTAGTAGAAGAGTTCTTAACAGACCGTTCAATTCTTTTTAAGTTAAATAACATCTCAAACACTAAAGAATATTTATATAACCATTGTATTGCAACCGGATTAATAGCTGCTTTAATTACCCATAAACTTGGTTACAACCAAGGATATGTATTTCAAATGGCTATTGCAGGAACTTTAGCGGACAGCGGGATGGCTAAAGTTCCTTACCGAATAAGAGAAAAAAAAGGCTCTTTAAACGAGACAGAGTTTTTTGAAATACGGAAACACCCTCTTTATAGTTTTCAAATGGTTAAGAGCTTACCAGCCATAAAAGAAGAAATGAAGTTAGCAATTTATCAGCATCATGAACGTTTAGATGGTAGTGGTTATGTGGATGGAGTTAAATTAGGGAAAATTTCTTTATTTTCACAAGCTATTGCCATCGCTGATACATTTCATGCAATGACGAGCGATCGGGTATACTGTCCAAAAGAATCTCCATTTAAAGTAATTGAGATGATAAAGCAATCTGAATTTGGTAAGTTTGATATTAAAGTAGTTCAAACGCTTACGGATTTAGTAGCTAGACTCCCAATAGGTACTCAAGTTGAAGTATCCAATTTAGGGTATGGTGAAATTATCTTTAATAATCATCTTGCTCCTACACGCCCGTTAATAAAATTAATAAATAGTGGGGAAATGATTGATCTCTCTAAACAAAGAGATTTATATATTTCTCAAGTTATGTTTAACTAGAGGAGATTTTTCTCCTCTTTTTAGGAGAATTAATTAACAATACATGTGGTTGTACTATGAATAGAACAATAGGTTTTAACGAAACGAGGTAACAGATTTCATTTTTAAAAAAATTTTGAGGAAAGTGTTGACTTCGTATTAAAACCTTGTTATTATAAATAAGTCGCCAAGAGGTGACGGATTAAATGAACCTTGAAAACTGAACAACAAAACGTTAATGAAATATAGTTTCAACTTAACAGTTGAAACAAAATTTTGGACATCATTATGATGCCAGTGTAAATTTAGAGCTTTATCAAATTTTCTTTT
>NZ_JBIQFG010000016.1:0-60519 GCF_045369345.1 Ureibacillus sp. 179-F W5.1 NHS
CGTGTCATCGCGCTTCGCAGAAAGCGTCGATGGTAGTTGAGGGGTACCCCCTGTGAGAGTAGGACGTTGCTAGGCAACAAAGACCACTGAAAATTCAGTGGTCTCTTTAAACTTAATTTTGTTCATGCTCTTCCTTTAATATGGAGTAAATTTTTAAATCTTTATGTTCTCCTTTAACAAACATCGATTTTCTGAGGATGCCCTCAAAAGTCATGCCCGATTTTTGCATAACCCGCTCTGAACCAAAATTTTCTACAAAACATCGTGCTTGAATACGAGTAAGGTCCATATGTTCAAAGCCGAGAGAAATCACTTGCTTTGCTGCTTCCGTCATCATCCCTTTCCCCCAATGTTCATGAGAAAGGGCATATCCGATTTCAGCTGTTTTATGTTTTGTGTCCCATGTTATAAAATCGATGGTTCCAATGAATTTTTTATTTTCTTTGTCTACGATGCCCCAAGGAG
Source organism: Ureibacillus sp. 179-F W5.1 NHS (assembly GCF_045369345.1). Lineage (NCBI taxonomy): Bacteria > Bacillati > Bacillota > Bacilli > Caryophanales > Caryophanaceae > Ureibacillus > Ureibacillus sp. 179-F W5.1 NHS. The sequence continues at coordinate 466 of NZ_JBIQFG010000016.1, forward strand.
AAAGTTGATGAGCTTTATATCTTTTTAATGAGAAGTCGATAAAGGCTTTCGTATCTTCAATCGTTTTGTGTGTATCCCACACTAAATATTTTGTAACTTCATCATTAGAACAATAATGAAACATTTCTTCTAAGTCATCGAGAGTTATTTTTCGAAGGATTAGACGTTCTGTTTCCAATATTGGGAGATCACTATAAATATCTTTTATTTTCATGACATCGCCTCTTCTCCAATTAAGTTAATAGTAATTATAAACGATTCGATGTCATCTACAAAGATGGTAGTTACTAAATTTTAACAAAATTATATTTATAAAAAGATTAAAACTCTAGTGCTCTTCTCAAATCATGGATATAAGACTGACTAACGGGTAGTTCTTCTCCATTTTTAAGTTCAACAACAAAGTTTGACGTTAAGTCTCGAGAGATTTTTTTTATATAGTAAATATTTAATATATAGGATCGATGAATGCGCAAAAAATATTCTGGAAGTTTAGTTTGGAGTTCCTTTAATGTCATATTTGATTTAAATTGTTCATTGTCGGTGTAAAACCAAGTTCGTTTTTGCAGACTTTCAATATAGGATATTTGCTTAACGGGGATAGGAGTCCAATCTTCATCTCGTTTCCCAGTTAAAAATTTAAAGGATTGTTGTTTTTCCGGAAAATATGTGGAAGGCAAAATAATAATTAAGGCAGCGTCTTGTTGATCAATCGTAATAGGATATCCCATTGTATAATAGGGTACTCCAAGGGTGGACGCATCAAGTACCAATTCAGTTTTTTTACGATGCTTCAGGACTTGTGCGGCAATGCTATCTGGATGAACATATTCCCCCGTTTTTAAATGAATATGATGAATGCTAGGACAATAGTAAATATACGTATTATCCGTTGCAATGGCTAAAGATGCATCCTTTGGTAGCCAATCTTCTAAAATAAGTTTGAATTGCTCTAAGCCCTCTTTAGATACATTCAAATTTCCTATTTTCATATTTAGAATCCCCCTAAGTGTTATAACTAAATCTAAATACTTCATCACGAATTAATACCAGTTCATCCCAAATTCTAAAGGTTTCGTCAGAAAATAATGAAAAATAAAATACTCTGTTATATATTAATTTACATCAAATACTTCTGTTATGGAACAGTAAATTCAAAAAATTTTTAACAGATTGTATTTAAACAAAGGGGAAGGTGTGAATATTCATGTCAACAAGACAAGAAAAAATTGAAGCTATAAAAAAGGATTGGGCAGAAAACCCACGCTGGAAAGGGATTGAAAGAACATATACTGCTGAAGAAGTTGTAAAATTACAAGGTTCTGTAGTAGTTGAACAAACTTTAGCCAAAAGAGGTGCGGCTCGTCTTTGGAAGTCATTGCATGAAGAAGACTTTATTAATGCTTTAGGTGCGTTAACTGGTAACCAAGCGGTACAACAAGTAAAGGCTGGTTTGAAAGCGATTTATTTATCTGGATGGCAAGTAGCTGCAGATGCGAACCTTGCTGGCCAAATGTACCCTGACCAATCATTATATCCAGCTAACTCAGTGCCTCAAGTTATAAAACGTATTAATCAAGCGTTACAAAGAGCAGATCAAATTGATCATGCAGAAGGGCGAAATGATGGCTTCGACTGGTTTGCACCAATTGTTGCAGATGCAGAGGCTGGATTCGGCGGACCTTTAAATGTGTTCGAACTTGTAAAATCAATGGTTGAAGCGGGTGCTGCTGGCGTTCATTTAGAGGACCAGCTTGCTTCTGAGAAAAAATGCGGTCACCTTGGCGGGAAAGTATTACTTCCTACTCAAAACGCTGTTCGTAATTTGATTGCTGCTCGTCTTGCAATGGACGTAATGGGAGTAGATACAATTTTAATTGCACGTACAGATGCCGATGCTGCGGACATGGTAACTAGTGATATTGACCCTCGAGATGCAGAATTTATTACAGGGGAACGTACGCCAGAAGGATTCTTCCGTACGAAAGCAGGCATTAAGCAAGCAATTGCCCGCGGTTTAGCGTACGCACCGTATGCGGATTTAATTTGGTGTGAAACTTCCAATCCATCTTTAGAAGAAGCTCGTCAATTTGCAGAAGGGATTCATGCGAAATTCCCAGGCAAAATGTTAGCTTACAACTGTTCACCTTCCTTTAACTGGAAAGCGAAACTGTCAGATAAAGAAATTGCAGAATTCCAACGCGAGATTGCGAAAATGGGCTATAAATTCCAATTCGTTACATTAGCTGGTTTCCATTCACTTAATAAATCGATGTTTGAACTTGCATTAGACTATAAAGATAATGGTATGGCTGCATACTCAAAACTTCAACAGGCGGAGTTTGATTTAGAAGCGAAGGGCTATACAGCTACAAAACATCAACGTGAAGTAGGTACTGGTTACTTTGATGAAGTGTCACAAACAATTTCTGGTGGTACATCGTCAACAACTGCAATGGCGGGATCTACAGAAGCAGAACAATTCGTATAACGAATGTTTGAAATTTGCCTAGGCATGATTTGAATAATGTTATTTATATAAGGGTGGGGATTTTGAAAATGGAACAGGCAACATCACAAAAGCTTAAAATTGTTGGGGAACTAACAGAACAAGCAAAGGAAATTTTAACGCCTGAGGCACTTGAATTCATTGTTTCACTTCATGATAAGTTTAATGGGCGACGAAAGGAATTATTAGAAAAACGGAATGAAAGGCAAAAGCGACTTGATGGGGGTGAGCAACTAGAATTTTTACGAGAAACAGAGGAAATTCGTCAAGGAGATTGGACAATTGCCCCCCTTCCAAAAGATTTACAAGATCGTCGTGTAGAAATTACTGGGCCGGCAGTAGACCGCAAAATGGTTATTAATGCATTAAACTCTGGTGCCAAAATGTTTATGGCATGTTTTGAAGATGCATCGACGCCAACATGGGAAAACATGATTGCTGGTCAAATTAATATGCGGGATTCCGTCCGTCGTACTATTGAGTTTACCCAAGAATCGAATGGGAAAACGTATAAACTTAATGAACAAACCGCTGTTCTTTTAGTTCGGCCGCGTGGTTTGCATTTACTTGAAAAAAATGTACTCGTTGATGGGGAACCTATGTCCGGTAGCTTCTTTGACTTTGGCTTGTATTTCTTCCATAACGTAAAGGAATTATTGGCTAACGGATCCGGTCCATACTTTTACTTACCGAAGCTTGAAAGTCATTTAGAGGCAAGACTTTGGAACGATGTGTTTGTTTATGCCCAACAATATTTAAATATTCCACAAGGTACAATTAAAGCAACTGTATTAATTGAAACAATCGTTGCTGCCTTTGAAATGGACGAAATTTTATATGAACTGCGGGAGCATTCAGCAGGACTAAATTGTGGTCGTTGGGATTATATTTTCAGCTTTATTAAACGATTACGAAATCAGCCGGATGTTGTTTTGCCAGACCGTGGTCAAGTAACAATGACCGTTCCGTTTATGAAGGCTTATACATCCTTATGTATTCAAACTTGCCATAAACGGAATGCCCCTGCGATGGGCGGTATGGCAGCCCAAATTCCGGTAAAAAATGACGAAGAGGCGAATAAACTTGCCTTTGCAAAAGTTGCGGAAGATAAACGTCGTGAAGCAACGGATGGTCATGATGGTACTTGGGTTGCTCATCCAGGGTTAGTTCCGGTTGCCATGGAACAATTCGATGCGATTATGAAAACACCGAATCAAATTGATAAAAAACGTGAAGATGTTAAAGTAACGGCAGAGGATCTTGTTGCCGTACCAAAAGGTACAATTACAGAAGAAGGTCTTCGTATCAATTGTAGTGTAGGTGTACAATATATTGCATCATGGTTACGAGGAAATGGTGCTGCACCTATTAATAATTTAATGGAAGATGCAGCAACTGCTGAGATTTCCCGTACCCAAGTATGGCAATGGATTCGTCATGAAAAGGGAATTTTAGAAGATGGACGTAAAGTGACATTGGAGTTAACACTGGAAGTATTAAATGAAGAGCTTGCAAAAATTAAAGAAGCTGTTGGGAAACAGGCTTATAACAGTGGTCGTTACGAAGAGGCGGCGGAACTGTTTAAAACTTTAATCGAGCAAGACGAGTTTATTGAATTTCTAACTTTACCGGGTTATGAAAAAATAAGCTAATTTACAAAAGGGATGAAAAGGTTGCCTCCTTTATTTATTCCTTCGTTCTAAGGGGATTATATATAAATTAATTGTTCGACATGGGGATGGGTGTCTTACTAGTGTAATAGCTAGTAAGACATTCTTTTTGTTTTAAAGAAGGGAAATCATCGATTATTGGAGAAAAGGTTAAGGATAGAAAAACGTACATAAAGGGAAGGTGTCACATGAAAAATAAGGAATTGCTTTTAGTGCCAGGACCAACACCGGTTATAGATGAGATTTATGATGCTTTAGCGAATGAAACTAGGGGACATACGGATCCTCGGTTTGTAGCAATTTATAAAAATGCTATTGAACAGACGAAACAGTTGCTTCAAACCGATGGGGAAGTATTTATTGTTGCAGGATCAGGAACTTTGGCAATGGAAATGGCAATCGTTAATACGATTGGAAAAGGAGAAAGACTACTTGTAATAAGCCATGGTTATTTTGGTGATCGATTTAAACCTTTAGCAAAAGCTTATGGAATTGAAGTAGATGTGTTGCAAGCAGAGTGGGGCAAGCAAGTGGATCCATTACTTGTAGAGGAAACATTGACACAAAAAGAATATAAAGCGGTAACAATTACGCATGCAGATACTTCGACGGGGGTTCTTTCAGACTTAGACATCCTCGTACCATTAATTAAAAAAACAGGTGCCTTAGTTATATTGGATGGAGTAGTTGCTACGGCTGCCCTTGATGAGAATATGAGTAAGTCTTATGGTGGAAATGCAGAATATAAGATTGATATTGTATTAACTGGATCCCAAAAAGCGATTGGTATTCCACCGGGTCTTGCGATCATAGCTTTCAATCAAACAGCCTTAAAAGCAAGGGATGCCTTAGGCGAAGTAGCTGCCTACTATTGTGATATAAAGAATTGGATCCCTATTATGCAAGATCCATCGAAATATTTCGCAACGCCACCAGTAAACTTAATTTATGCATACCAAAAGGCAATGGATATAGTGCTAGAAGAAGGAATAAAACAAAGGGAGCAACGTCATATTGCTTTTGGGCGAGGGATACGTGCTGCCCTACGTACGTTCGGTATGAAACCTTTAGCTAATGAAGAAGTGTCAGCCCCTACTTTAAGTTGTATTTTATATCCTGAAGGGGTAGATGATGTAGCTTTTCGAACGTTACTTTCCCATAAAGGAATTATTGTCGCTGGAGCTTTGGCCCACTTAGCAGGCAAAGCTTTCCGCATTGGTCATATGGGGAATACAACTGCGGAAATGCTAGAACAAGCAATTCGAAGCGTAGGGGAAGTATTGCATGAGCTAGGGGTGGAAGTAAATCAAGAACTAGCTCTACAGTCGTTTAAAGAGGAACTGTTATTGATTGGACAAACCCATTAAAAATAAAAAACTCGAGTATTTTAGTATACTCGAGTTTTTATGATGGTTAAAGATGACGATTATTTACTTTCGTTATAAGCATTTAAGAATTCTGCAACCTTTTCTTTATCTGCTTCAAGTTTTAAGCCAGTATCAATTAATGGCGATACTGTTGAAACAGCTGGACGCTTATTACCTTGATAGTAAGTGATAAATTCTTCTTGGTTTATTGAGTAAAGAATAGCTTTACGTAAATCAGCTGAATCTGAAACTTCACGACCTGATGTGTTGAATTGTAAGTACGATACCGCGTTACTATCAGCTTGGTTTAAAGTTAAGTTTTTATCTGAAGTAACGACATCGTATTTCGTTTCTGGTACGGATTGAAGTACATGAATTTCCCCATTACGTAATGCGGATAATGCACTATCGTTATCATCAATAAAGCGTACAGAAATATTCGTAATCTTTGGTTCATATTCACTACCTACTCGGTAAGCAGGATTTTTCACGAATGTTGCTTCATAATCATTCTTTTTCACTAAAATGTATGGGCCGCTCGCATATAAATGGTTGTTATATGAGTCGCCTTCTGTCACAGTTGCTTGGTCACCATAGGCAACATCTTTATTTGGATCATAGTTTGCTACGTCATAAGTATTGATACTTGAAACTTGCCTTTCAGAAACGATGCCACCGGATTGGTGAGCTAAATAGTTTAATACTTGTGGGAATGGGTTAGGCGTTGTAATTTTAACCACTTGGTATTTCCCTGAGGCATTATCAACTTCCTCTTTTGAATCGACTAATTCTGTTACTGGTGCTGGTAAACCTTTTGATAAAGCATCTAAAATTGTTTCGTCAGAACCTGCAACTTTTCCATTTTGTAATTCAGCTAAATCCGTCACTATTTCAACAGTTTCAATATTTTCATGAATACTATATGTGCGGTGGTCTGGAACTGAGTTTGGATCTTTTGCGCGGTTTAAAGAGAACACAACATCTTCCGCTGATACAAGCTCTTTCGTGTCAACTGCTGTTCCGTTTTCTACCTTTGCAAAGTTAATATCATCACGTAAAATGAAGTAAAATTCAGAGTTGCCATCTGCCATTACGTGGTTGTAAGATAATGAACCATCTGAAACGACTTTATCATCATCCGTTAAGTTTACTAAACGTACATACATGTTTGTATTTAATGTATTGATAGAACCGTCATTCCCTTTAATAGGATCAAGAGAAGTAAGCGTTGAAATTGCTTGATGTAATACGAGCGTTTCGCTTTCGTTTAGAGACTCATCATTAAAAGAAATGGATTCCCATACTTGTGCACGGGATTTAGGAAGACGAACCGTTTCAGGATTTACTTCCGCTGAATAAATACCTTGTGCTTTATTCGAAATATATAGGGGGGCAATATAAGCTTGATCAAATACTAAAAGTTGTTCAAGCTCTTTATAAGCTTCTTTTGCTTCATCGCCAGTTAATGTACTTGCTTTATCGATTAATTCATCTAATTTTGAATCACTAACAACACTGTAGTCTCCGCCTGTTTTGAATAAACCACGCACAGCATAGTCAGGGTTACCTGTTACTGTAGTCCAACTAGATAGAGCGACATCGTAGTTACCAGCGTCTTTTTGAGCTGAAAAAGAACCATAATCCGGTTGAATATTTAACACTACATCAAAGCCGTTTTTCGTTAATTGGTCACGTAAAATATTTATATCATTTTCGTTTGAAGCCATTCCTAAAATTTCAACAGATGGTTTTTCACCAGAAGTCGATGTATCAGCATCTCCTCCACCTTCAACATCCTTTTTCGTTTGTACACAGCCTGCAAGAGCGAGAACTGCTACAAGTAAAAGGGCAAATAGTCTTTTCATATGAACCTCCAAAAAATAGTTTTTTAATTTGTTTTAGGGTCTAATGCATCACGTAAACCATCACCAAAGAAGTTAAATGATAGTACGAGTAACATAATGCAAACCCCAGGGGAAATTGCTAAATATGAATGGGTTTCAAGGTAAGTGCTACCGATTTTTAAAATATTCCCCCATTCGGGAATATGTGGTTCTACTCCTAAGCCGAGGAAACTTAAGCTGCTTGTTGAAATGACAGCTCCACCTATTGTTAAAGTTGCTTTTACAATCATCGGTGCTAACGAGTTAGGTACGATATGTTTAAAAATAATCGAACTATCGGAGGCTCCTAACGCTCTAGCGGATTCTACAAACTCATAGTTAGAGATTTGCATCACGGTTGCACGCATTGTACGTGCATAAGTAGGGATCGAACCAACGCTAAGGGCGATAATTAAATTCACAGTATTTGCACCGAACGCAGCGATAATGGCAATCGCTAATAAAATTCCAGGGATAGCATATAAAATATCTAACAAACGCATGATGATGTTATCCGTTTTCTTGCCATAATAACCTGAAAGTGCGCCAAGTGTTCCTCCAATAACAGCTGGAATAACGGTAGCGGAAAAACCAACAATTAATGAAATTTGGGCCCCAAATACAATCCTTGAAAATAAATCACGACCGAAGTCATCAGTTCCAAGGGGATATTCAAGGGTGGGTGTTTGCAAAATAGCACTATAATTATTTTCAGTTGCAAAATCATAGTCAAAGGTCCAAGGACTTATAACGGATAATGAAAACATAAAAATAATAAAAAACAGACCAAATACAGCCATAGAATTACTTAAAATTTTTCGCCACATTTTTTGCCATTTTTCAATGGAAGAAGCATCTTTATTACGTGCTTTTTTGATTAGTCCAATTCCTAATAGAAAGGAAAATAAGTTCCCAGTTAATAATGGGAATAATAGAACAATCCCAATAGGTAACATCCATTTAGGGGCAAAGGTTGAACTTACAAGGTTGGCAACGAGTACAAGCATAAATCCATAGAAAATCGTTAGAGCAATAAATAGACTGATAGCTAATAAAAATGAATCAACGACATAAGGTTTAAATAGATTAAGAGCGGAAATGCCAATAATCAGAATTTGAGTTAAAAAAGCGTAAATGGCGAAAATATATTCCGGCGTCTTATTTTTTGTTATAAGTGTAAATCCGTAGCTACTCGAAAAAATATTCCCTACCAGTATCGTGAATATTAAAGGGATACCGAGTAATCGGGTACGCTTTTGAATTTCTCTACTAGTTGCTAAGTCTCTTTTTATCTGTTTCGAAATAAACCAAACATATAAAGTGGTTAGGAGATAAATAAGGAATAGAGTTAAAACGATAGGTCGAACGGTTTGGCTATTAAAATTAAAACTGTAAAGAAAAAACAAGAATGAAAAAATAGCAGAAAAGGATAATGTAAAATGAGCATTTCCATATTCCTGTGTTATTTTTAAAAGCAGTTTTACATTTGAGATGACCTTCACATTACCCCTCCTTTTTCATTTTTGAGCGAATTCGTGGATCAAAGAATGCATAAGTAATGTCAATGATTAAGTTAACGATGGATATCGTAATAGCGATATAAACAACACCACCTAAAATGGCAGGGATGTCTGGGATGAATTGTTTATCAACGATATAGCTTCCAATCCCACTAATATTAAAGACTTTCTCTGTTACGGAAGCACCGCCTAGCATTCCTCCAAACAAGAGCCCAATAACAGTAATAATCGGAATCATCGCATTTCGAATCGCATGTTGGAAAACGACTTTTCGTTCATTTAATCCCATTGCTTTTGCTGTAATAATGTAATCTTCATGTATGACTTCTAGCATTGAAGAACGCGTCATTCGAGCGATGGACGCTGTTAAGGATGTTCCAAGAACAACGACTGGCAATACGAGTGATAACCAGTTTTGTGGATTATACGTTGCAGGGAACCAATTAAGCTCTAAAGAGAACGTTAAAATAAATATCAATCCTTGCCAAAAAGCAGGGATGGAAAGCCCAATTAGCGCCAAAATCATAAAAGAATAGTCTAAAAATGAGTTTGGACGGATAGCTGAAATGATGCCAACTGGTATGGCAATGATAATGGACATCAAAAGTGAAAATACAGCAATTTCGAGTGTGACAGGAAACTTATTTGCAATACTAGCCATAATATCTTCTTTTCCTGCAAAGGAAGTTCCTAAGTCGAAAGTAAATAGTCCAGAAAGGGAATGCCATAATTGAACGAAATAAGGTTGATCTAAGCCATAAAGTTGATTAAAGTTTTCAATTTGTTCTGGAGTTGCTTCGACTCCAAGAATATTTCGAGCCGGATCTAATGGTGAAATATAAAGAATCGTAAAAACAAGTGTTGCTACACCTAATATAACGAAAAGAGTTTGGATGACCCGTTCAAAAATGAATTGTACGAACGGATTACTATAAAGAAGTAAAAAACTATACATCAATAGCCCAGGTATAGCAGAAACAATTAAAAATTTTTTATTTTGTAAGAGATGGATAAAGAAATTTTGATACGTATATTCCTCTAATCCTAATAAGTCCACTTGTTTTTCTACTTCTTTTTGAAGCTTCTCTTGTACAAGGAGATCAACGTTCTTATTTATTTGTTCCTTTGATAAAGATTCATGAAAGAAGGAAGCTTTTCTATTTTCCTGTTCCAAAAATTGTTGCTTCCATGCTTCAACGTGTCCCTTAGAAACAATTTCCTGTTTACTGATTTCATAAGCTTTTCTGTAAGGCTGTTGGTATTGTTCTTTTTTCAAATGGAATAGGATGAACGTTACGATATGTACTGGCAGCCCGAGTATAAATAAAAGCATCAAATAGCTTCTTCTATTCGATAGTTTTTTAAAGGTACTGTCAAAAATGGATGTTGTTTTGGAAGAATGGGTAATTCCCTTTTGATTCATTGAAGTCCTCCTTTCTCGAAGAATATAAATATCTTTATCTTGAAATAAACGAATTACCATATTAAACTATTCCTAGTGGTATAGTATGATATGAGTAAATGATTGTCAATAAAATTTATTTTTATAAAGGATGATAAAAATGAACAATACAATATTAGAGGTGAATAACCTCCGTGTTTCATTTATCGTCGACGATAAGGAGTTTGAAGCGGTTAAAGGTGTAAGTTTTCATGTCAATAAAGGGGAGACAGTCGGAATCGTAGGTGAGTCTGGAAGTGGAAAAAGTGTTACGGCCCGCTCTATTATGCGCTTACTTCCATCCCCACCTAGTTTCTTAAAGTCTGGTGAAATCCATTTCCGAGGAAAAAATTTAGTTGAACAGTCCGAAAAGGAAATGGAATCTGTTCGAGGTCAACATATTAGTATGATTTTTCAAGACCCGATGACGTCTTTAAACCCAACTATTCGAATCGGCGAACAAATTTCAGAAAGTTTAAAAAAACACCAACAAGTCTCTAAAAATGAAGCATATAAAAAAACAATTGAATTGTTAGAGCTAGTAGGAATTAAAAATAGTGAAAAACGCTACACACAATATCCTCATGAGTTTTCTGGGGGGATGAGACAACGGGCAATGATTGCGATGGCATTAGCATGTAATCCTTCATTGCTTATTGCAGATGAACCAACAACCGCATTAGACGTTACAATCCAAGCGCAAATCTTATCACTAATGAAAAGTATGCAGGAGCGTTTAGGCACATCTATTATTTTAATTACTCATGATTTAGGTGTAGTAGCTGGAATGTGCGACCGAGTGATTGTAATGAAGGAAGGAGAAATTGTTGAAGAGGGAACGACGGAAGAAATTTTCAACAATCCTCAACATCCCTATACACAACGTTTATTGAATGCACTTCCAAAACTCCATGAAAAAAAGGAACCAAAAAAAGCACCTTTAAATAATATGGACTTTAATTTATCTAAGCCTCTTCTCGAAATACAATCATTAAAAAAACATTTTGATCTTGGCCAAGGAGAAATATTAAAAGCGGTAGATGATTTATCCTTTGAAATTTATCCTGGGGAAACGTTGGGGTTAGTAGGAGAATCCGGTTCTGGAAAATCAACAACAGGGCGTACTATTCTGCAATTGCATGAACCGACAGATGGAGATGTTTTATATAAAGGAATTCCGATTACACGTTTGTCAAAAAAACAATTAAAAACAATGAGAAGACATATGCAAATTATTTTCCAAGACCCTTACTCTTCCTTAAACCCACGGAAAAAAGTGTTGGATATTATAGGAGAAGCGTTAGATCTTCATGGGCTTGTGAAAAATAAAGAAGAGCGGAGAGCACGGGTAGAGGAGTTGCTTGAATTAGTAGGTTTAAATAAAGCGCATGCTAGCCGTTATCCCCATGAGTTTTCCGGTGGTCAACGACAACGTATTGGGATTGCTAGAGCTTTAGCAGTGGAGCCAGACTTTATCGTCTGCGATGAACCACTATCTGCCCTCGATGTATCGATTCAAAAGCAAATTGTTGATTTATTAAAAGATTTACAGCATCGATTAGGATTAACATATTTATTTATTGCCCATGATTTATCAATGGTCAAACATATAAGTGATCGAGTGGCAGTTATGTATGGTGGAAAAATTGTCGAGTTAGCGGAAAGTGAAGAGTTGTATTCCAATCCTCAGCACCCTTACACAAAGAGCCTTTTACAATCGATACCGATTCCGGACCCAGGTATTGAAAAGAAAAAGAAGCGTCTTTTAGATAAAGAGTCGAGTGCAAATAAATACGATGTCCAAAATACTGTATTAAAAGAAATAGTTCCAAGTCATTGGGTAGCAGTGCCTCGACATGAATTATAAAAATAGAAATCTCTTTGAACGCGGAATATGTTCAAAGGGATTTTTCATTTCTTTGACAGTTATATTACGAAATTTATAAAAATATATTGTATGATAGTAGGAATAAACAATTCCATAGGGAAAGGGCTGTTAAAATGAGCGACCAAACGATAAAAAAATCCATTCAAATATCCCAAAAGAAAATGGAAGCAGATTTTATTTTAAAAAATGCTTATGTTGCAGATGTCTTTTCTCTATGTTGGAGAAGGGCAAATATCGTTGTAGCAGAGGGGAAAATTATAGCCCTTGATGAGAAAGACGAGTTTACAGCATCCGTTATAGAAGACGCAGAAGGGAAATACGTAATTCCTGGATTAATCGATGCACACATTCATATTGAATCTTCAATGTTAACTCCATCCCAATTCAGCGAAATTTTATTACCCCATGGTATTACTTCTGTTATTACTGATCCTCACGAAATCGTCAATGTTTCAGGATCTAAAGGAATGGAATACATGTTAGAAGATGCAGAAAATGCGAAAATGGACATTTATTTCATGTTGCCTTCCAGTGTTCCAAGTACTTCTTTTGAAAATTCTGGAGCGGTCATGAAAGCAAACGATTTAGCATCCTTTTTAAAACATGGACGAGTCCTTGGCCTTGCAGAAGTAATGGACTTTCCGGCCGTTCTAGAAACGGATTCGGACATGCTAGATAAGTTAAGCCTTGTTCAAAAGGCAAATAAACTTATTGATGGCCATGGAGCTGGCTTAAATAGAGAACAACTTCGAGGCTATCGCGCTGCAGGTATTCAAACAGATCATGAATGTGTAACGGCAGCAGAAGCACGGGAACGAATTAAACAAGGTATGTATGTACTGATGAGAGAAGGTTCGGCTGCAAAAAATTTAGTGGATTTATTGCCAGCTGTCACACCTGCCAATGCGCGACGTTTTGCCTTTTGTACAGATGATAAACATTTGGATGAACTAATGGAAGAGGGCAGTATTAATTTTGCCGTGTCCCTTGCGATTAAACAGGGTATGACCCCACTACAAGCAATTCAAATTGCCACATTAAATGCAGCAGAGTGTTACCGCCTCTATGATAGAGGGGCTATTGCAGAAGGATATGTTGCTGACCTTGTCATGCTAGAGGATTTACAAACGATGGAAATTGCTACGGTATGGAAAAATGGAGAGAAGGTTGCCGAAAAAGGTAAAGCATTCCAGAAGGAAAAAAAGAAAACAACGGTCGGTCAAACAATTCTCCAATCCGTCCATATTCCAAAACTAACTGAAAAAGATTTGGCCATAACATTTAGTAAAGGAAATAGAGCAAATGTTATCGAAATTATACCAAATCAAATTATAACGAAGCATATTGAAAAAGAAGTAGATATTGAAAATGGTTATTTTGTTCCTTCTATTGAAAAGGACTTATTAAAAATTGCAGTCATCGAGCGTCATCATTCTCTCGGTACAAAAGGATTAGCAATTGTTCATGGGTTCGGTTTGCAAAAGGGAGCAGTAGCGACTACAGTTGCCCATGATTCTCATAACGCAATTGTTGTTGGGACAAATGATCAAGATATGCTTGTAGCCCTTGAAGCATTACAGGCGATGCAAGGTGGGCTTGTTGTAGTAGATGAGGGGGAAGTAATCGGGTCCCTTGCATTACCTATAGCTGGTCTTATGACTTCATTAAATGCAGAAGAAGCTGTGAAGAAGCTGGAGGATATACATAAGGCACTTCACGACATTCATTCAGATTTACACTTTCACTTCTTTTTAACTTTATCTTTCTTAAGTTTGCCAGTTATTCCTGAGCTAAAATTAACGGATACGGGGTTATTTAATGTGAGGACTTTCCAACACATCCCGGTTGAAATTGTTTAGCAAAACACGTCGAAAAAGCTTGTTTAATTAGAGAGTTTGTCCTTTAGGGAACAATCTTTTACACTCCTTGGACAAGATACTATAATAGATATGTAAGCATTCCTTCCTTTTAAAAGGATCCTATAATGATTTCAAGTAATAGACTTTAAAAGATTTTTCGTACTAACTGATTAGTACTACAAAAGGAACTACTATTTTTTATAGGGAGTATTCTTTTATGTAGTACTTTTTTAATTAATTGGTAATGATAGTACTATGGAAAAACAATAGGTTATCGTTTTTAGAGGAGGAAGTTAAATTGGAGGAAAACTTACAGTTAGAAACAACCATTAGAGGAAAAGAAAAATACTATTCACCAAATAAATTTTTGAATAAAGTTAAAAAGTACGGTATGAATTTAGGCTTTAGAGTTTTATACGGTGTTGCCATATTATATTGTGCTTTGAAAAGTCCGGATATGCCTAAAGAGCATAAACTGATGATTTTAGGAGTGCTTGGATACTTTATCTTACCTATTGACCTTATTGCAGATATTTTACCAACTGTAGGTTTGGCTGACGATATTGTCATTATTACAAAAGCGATTTCCGTTATTTATTCTTCCATTACAGATGAAATGAAAGAAGAAGCCCATGAACTATTAAAGAACATTTTTGGCGAAAAATACGAACCAAGTATTGAATATGAAATCTAACATTTCGTAATGCCAGGAAGTTGAAATCATGTAGAGGTGATTGTACTTTGTTAAAACGAATAACATTTCTCGTCATTGCCATCGTACTGATTAAGCCGATATATGATTTCGGCTCCCAATGGTACGACGATGTGATGCAATTTTTAAATAATCATGAAGTGAAAATTGAAGATGCAAGTTCTGAAGTTTTATCTTCTGTTTCTTCTGCGAAAGAAACCCTTGTAAATACAGCGGCCAATGCACTAACTACGGTAGACGTTGAATTGCCTAATAGTGTTCAAACGACGGAAGAGTTAGCTGATAGTTTCTATTATTACTTAAGCCGTTGGGAAACGAATTTTGAAATTCACTATGTTGGTAGTACGGCAGATATTGAAAACATTATTCAAAAAGCAATCGATGATGCAGCAAGTCGTGATCAATATATTTTTGGCCATTTGGCTGAGCGCACAATCGAATATGAATATAGCAGCCTTGATGCTAAGATAAAGGTACATCAAACGTATTTAACAAATCCAGCCCAAGAGGACGTTGTAAATGAAAAAGTAGCAAGCATTCTTTCAACCGTGGATGCGGAATCAATGTCGGATTTCCAAAAGGTGAAATTTGTTAATGATTATATTGTAAAAAATACGGAATATAGTACAAACACGGCAGCCAGTCCCCATAGTGCATACGCAGTAATACAAGAAAATAAAGGAGTTTGCCAAGGGTATGCGCTGCTAGCTTTAAAAATGCTACAAGCATTAGGTGTTGAAACAAAATATGTTGTCGGTGAAGTATATACTGGAGGACATGCATGGAATTTAGTAAAGGTTGATGGTGAATGGTACCACCTTGATACAACGTGGAATGACCCGACACCAGACCGGAAAAATATCGTCCGTTACGAGTATTTTTTAGTGAATGATGATAAATTAAAGCTTGACCATACATGGATCCACTCCGATTACCCAGAAGCGAAAAGTTCCAAGTTTGAGTTTATGGCACAAATCGATCACGCCTATGAGCAGGATGGGGTTATCTATTATAGTAATGTAGATGACAATAATTTGTTGTATCGAATGGATTTAAATACTGGTGAGACGGCGCCATTAACAAATAGCCGTGCCCAATACATTGTAGGAGCTGGTGAATGGATATATTTTAGTAATTATTCCAATGGCGCCTATTTAACGAAAATCCGAACGGACGGCTCGGATGAATCTACTTTATATCGGGGAGAAGTCGATAATTTATTTGTAGAAGATGGATATTTATATTTCTCTACAGAGGAAGGCTTGAAAAAATTGGAGTTATAAAATAGAGAAGGCGCCTATAGGTTGCCTTCTTATTTATTTTAGTCAATCCAAATTTAAGTAAATTATTTCGGGTTTAGATAGGGTACAATCCTTTATTCATGGCATGTGAAGAAACTTATAAGAGGAGGTCAGCCAGGGGTATTCTGGCTGATTAATAATTAAAAGGGTGCTACTCCTAAACTTTTAAAGTTTCGATTACTTCCTCTAACTCGTTAGTTAAGTCTTTTAAAATTTGTGCAATATGAGCTACTTCATTAATATAGGTTAATTGTTCATTTGAGCTTCTTACTACATTGCCGGTATTTTGGGAAGCTGATGTGGCAAGGTCCATTCCTTCTAATATCGAGTCAGAAATGTCATTCACTCGTTTACTAATATCAGTTATTGCAACGGTTACGCCCTTTACTTTTTCTTCTACATCGATTGTAGAATGGATGATTCCTTTGAAGGATTGATCTGCTTCTTTTAAATATTGAACGCCTATCTTGAATCCTTCTTTTACTTCAGCCATTTTCGTCACCGTATGATTAATGCCGGAAGATAAAACGGAGACGATTTCTTTTATTTTATTTGTCGATTGTTTAGATTGATCAGCCAACTTACGAACTTCATTGGCAACGACAGCAAATCCTTTACCGTGTTCTCCAGCTCTAGCCGATTCAATGGATGCATTTAACGATAAAAAGTTTGTTTGTTCTGCGATTTCAGAAATCATTGTTAGTATTTGACTAATGGTTTTCGAATGATGATGTAAATCATTAATAATTTTTACGGATTCATCGATAGTGTCATTTGTTTTGGACATTTGTTGATTTAGATTAGCAATCGAATGGGACCCGTCTTTTGCTTGTAATGAAGAGTCTGCACTCGCTTTATCTACTTCTAAAGATAGATTTTCTATATCTTCAACTAATTTTCTTACTTCGGATACCCTCACCACATTTTCTTTATATTTATTGAGTTGCAGTTTGGCACCATCAGAAACTTCGTTAACGTAGTTCGCTACATTGTGACTTATTCCTAATGTTTGTTCATTTTCCGAAACGAGTTGTTTAGATGTTTCTGCTAAACTTGTCATTGTTGAAGAAATACGTTGAATGATACTTTGGGTTACATTTTGTTTTTGGCGTTCCTTTTCGATTTCAACTTCTTTTTCATATTTTTGAGAGTTATAGATTTGCCATATGACTACACCGGAAGTTAAAACTAAAAATACTGCGTGTACGATTACCATTGTTAGTGGATACTCTATTACTCCAAATACAAAAAGAGGAGCAAACAGTAATCCGATGATATGCTGAAGCGTAAAAATGACTGTCATTACGATTACAAGGTAAATTTTCTGATAGTAGGCTAAAGTTGCAACTACCATAAAGATAGAAAAATGGAATTCCGACATTCCACCTGAACCAGAAATTAACGCAATGCTTCCAAAGGTTAATGTTAACGTGTTGAACAGTGGGATGGATTTGTGAAGACCACCACTTAACTTGTATAAGATTAAAGATGTTATACAGAGGAGGGTAGGAATAGCAACTAAAATAATAATTCCTAAATTGTGAATAGTGCTGTTTGTTAATAACCCCAGACCGCATATTGAACTTTCAGACATTTTAAATGTGTCTGTATACTGCCCTAACAATGTCACTACAATAGACATTACCACTATTCCTAGAGCAATCTGGGTCATCGTTTGATTCTTTTTCTTAATCATAAGTCCCTTCTTTCCTTTAAATGAAAACAAAATTAGTCTCTTTTAAAAAAGAGTATCTTATTTGCATATTTAAATGTATATATTATTACCTATACATCAAGTGTTAATTTATGTCAATAGATGGTTTGTTATACCTCTATTAAAATATTTCTTTAGACCTATAAAAGAGAAGTTCTAATGGAAACGCTTCTATTTACTATCCAATAATTCATAAACAATAAAACATACACAATGAGAAAACCAAGGATGTATAACATTCCTTGGTTTCCTTATTTACTTAGCTAAACAGAAAAAAACTCTAATCTATTTTAAATTGACTAATTGTAGTCGCTAATTCGGTGCTTAAGTGATTTAGTTGCTCAGAAGCTTTTGCAACAGATTGAATAGCAGTAAGTTGTTCGTCGCTAGAGGCACTTACTTCTTCACATGCAGCCGCAGTAGATTGGGCTGTCAGTGACATTTCCTCAATCGTTTGTACTACTCGATCTTTATAGTTGATAATTCCTTCCATTTCAGAAATCACATTTTTAAAGGTGCTCTCCATATTCTCAATAAGAGAAGAAAGGTTTTTAAATAGGGAACCTGTGTCTTCTACAACGATTCCTTGCTTATCGAATGTGTTTTGAATCCCTTCCATTTGTTGTGTTACTTGAAGGGATTCTGATTGTAATTCATGAATCGTTGATTTAACTTGTTCCGTTGCGGCTGCCGATTGTTCGGCTAATTTTCTAACTTCCTCTGCCACAACAGCAAAGCCTTTGCCATGTTCACCTGCCCGGGCAGCTTCTATACTTGCATTTAAGGCAAGTAAATTTGTTTGAGCTGAAATCTCAGAGATTGTGTTCATCACCGTGCCGATTGCAGCCACTTTATTTTCTAGATTATTAATTGCATAAACCATATTCGTTAATTCAGATTTCGAGTGATCAAAGGAGCCAAGTAAGTTTCTCATTTTTTCATGACCGATAATATTTAATTGGTCAGCTTCGTTTGCAATATCATGGAGTGAGTTTGTTTGAATCTTCATACCATTTATTTTTTCACCTAATTGACTTGTTGTTTCTGTTACTAGATCCGCATTTTCCGATGAAGTCGTAGCACCGATTGCAATGTCATTAACAGCTTTTGATACTTCCATACTGGAAGCGCTCGTTTCTTCAGCTAGGGCACTTAAATGTTGGGATTGTTCTTCAACATGGCTCGATGACTCTTGAATCACTTGAATAATGTTTTTCATATTTTTAATCATGGAATTAAAGTGTTGCGACAAGACACCAATTTCATCCTTCGATTTTATATCGATATTGACAGATAGATCACCTTTTGATACTTCTTCCATTAGGTTACCTAATTGACGGATAGGTTTTATAGTACGAGAAATGAAGAAGTATAACACGACTAAAGTGACGATTACGATGGCAACAGCCACAATGATAATCACTTTTTGAAGACTATTCGATAGTGCATGAATATCATCTTTTTCATAAACTGCTGCTACAGTCCAACCAACCTCTGGTATTTTACTGTAAACAGTAATTGACTCTTTTCCATCAATTGAACTATGTAAATTGTTTGTCTCTTTTTTATCCGATTGAATCGATTGAACAAACTTTTCTTCGCTTAAGTTTTCTCCCATTTTTGTAGGGTGAACGATTGCTACACCAGTATTATCTAGAATGAAAGGGTAGCCATTATACCCTAGTTCGATAGTTGATAACATATCCGTCAGTTGGGATAATAAAATATCTACACCTAAAACACCTATAACTTCATCTCCATTTTTAACAGCAACTGAACCTGTAATCGCATACTCACCAGAAACACTATCAAGGTAAGGAGATGACCATACAAATTGATCTGGATGTTGAACGGCATTAGTATACCAAGGACGGGATTGAATATCTAAATCTGCTATACCGTCAAAATGGGGTTCAATAATTGTGTATTCCCCATCAGTAAAGTAGATACCTGATGCCGCATCATAGATAGATAAATAGTCAGCTAAATCTGAACGATATAGACGATCGGCACTGTCGTTATATACCTTAGAGTTGGAATGGAAATTTTGTACGTCTGGAGAAGAAGCTAATTTTAATATACTTTTCTCGTAAGTTGATAAAAATGTTGTAATAGTTGAAGAAAGCCCATTAACTACTACTTCACTTTGATCTACCATACTATCTTCGGTTTTGGAAGTAATTAAAACAGAACTAATGGTAGACAATGTCCCCAACCCTAAAATGATGATGACTAGGACTATGGATATAATTCTCCATCTAATTGAATTCTTCACAGTAAAATCCTCCTAATAAAGAAATATAAAATTATTACTATAATACAAAGAAATTTTCAGAATTGCACTAAAAATTTGTCTATTTTAGTAAGAAAAAAACTTTATAAGAACTATAAATATATAAGAGAACTAAAAAACCTTTCGGATATAGGGTTTATCGAAGGGGGAAGAATCCGGAAGGATAATTCTTTTTTTAATCGAATAAGTACAATGTGAGACTATTTTCGCGATAAAGGAGATCCATACTAAAATGAAAATAGAGACTGAAATATTATTAGAAGGTAATTCAATTGTTCTTATTCCCCTTGAAATGAAATATAAAGATTCGTTATTTGAAGCATTAAAAAGTCCGGAAGTATGGAAATATACTTGGCGAGAAGTTAAAACAATTGATGATTTTGAGCCAATTTTTATGGCGGCTATTCAAAATAAAGAAGAAGGTAAACAAATCCCTTTCATCATTAAAGATAAAGTTTGCGGAAAAGTAATCGGAACTACTCGAATTGGAGACATAGATTTAGTTAATCGAAGTGTAGAAATTGGTTGGACGTGGCTTTCCCCTTCTTTTTGGAGAACGGGGGGCAAATACTGAATGTAAGTTTTTATTGCTTCAATATTGTTTTGAAGAGTTACAAGTCATACGGGTTCAATTTTCAGTTAGTGGACAAAATGAACGTTCGCAAAAGGCGATAAAACGAATAGGGGCTACAAAGGAAGGAATCTTTCGCAAACATCGTATGAAAGGTGATGGTACGATGCACGACAATGTGTTTTATAGCATTCTTGATGAAGAATGGGATAGGGTGAAAGAGAATTTAATGAATTTATTAAAACAGAAATATTAGAGCATTTTATGATAGAGAATATTCTAAAGGATGGGATAATTTTTGAAGAAAGTATTTGGATTTGGTTTTTTATTAGTAATAATACTAGTAATCTTTATTCAATCTGAAATGAAATCGAGTGTAAAAGAACTAGGGATAGAAGAGGTTTTGAATGATTCGTTATTTGATGAAGCGGCAACTAAGTTTGGCTTACATGCGATGGGGGTAGCCATTGAAGAACGGACTTTAACAGTAAGAATAGATACTATTCAACATAAAGAAGACACTTATAATTTTTTTAGAGAACAACTAGATTCTAGTGGTATATCAGATTACAAAATTGAAGTATTTGTTGATCAGTTAGATTCATAGTGAAACTGTTAACATCAAATTTAAAAATAAAAATCCTGAATAGTATCGTCACTACTCAGGATTTACATAATGAAGGGCTCTTTTTACAACATATTCAATCGGTTCTTCGGTACATAGTTCAATCGAAATAGAGGGGAAGGATTGGTAAATTAATTGCTTGAACCGCTTTAAAATCATTGGATGGTGTTTTAAAACGCCACCATTTAAATAGAATGGGAATGTTTCATTTTCATAATGGATTTTACATAAAGTCGCTTTTGCTAACAAATAGAGTTCATAGGCTGCATTTTGAGCAATTGTTATAGCATGCTCATCACCTAGGGAAACGGCCTTTGGCAAGATTGAGCTAATGCTAGCTGTTTGAGCATTTGTATAATGAGGGTGGTAGAGCCATGCCATCAGCTCTTCCATCGTTGTAATTTGTAGTTTTTCAAAAACAAGATGTTGCAAGATGGTTGGTCCAGCAAGTAGGCCGTCCTCTATACGAAAAAGGGTATTTAATATTTTTTGGCCAATCCAGTAACCACTGCCTTCATCACTTGCGCGGTGTCCCCATCCGCCTGTGCGAACAATCTTCCCATTTCCATTAGTAGCAAAGGCAATAGAGCCAGTTCCCGAAATAAGCAATGCCCCAGGGTGATTCCCTACTAAACCCAGTAATGTGGCGTGGACATCATTTTCTACAATCATGTTCGCCACATTAAACGAGGACTTTTCTATGCTATGCTGTATAATCCTATTAATTATCTTAAAATCTAATTCAGTATCCATTCCAGCAATGGCAAAGGCAGCCAAATGAATTTGTTTTAAATTTGTAGAATGGTAGGCTTTAGAAAGTAGCTCGCTCAATACTTGTATGGCACCATTTTCTCCTATCGTTTGGTAGTTGGAACCGGTTGTGGTTTGTTCAAAAAAATTTTCCCCTTTTTCAGATCGTATCGTTAAAGTTGTTTTCGTTGCACCACCATCGACAGCTAAAATGATTGATTCCTTCATTCTTTATTCCAACCTTCTAAAAACTTTTGTAGTTGCTCTTCACATTGTACTATTTGTTCATCCTTTTCTTTTACCCAATGTTCTAATAAAGGCGAAACTGCTTGAGCTTGAAAAAGGGAGTTTCGCATCGTTGCTGGCGCTGGACCGCCTTTTAATGTACGAACTTTAACGAAGAAATCGGGCTTTAATGCATTATAAAATTGTTCTTTTGATATTTTTAAAGGTTTTCCTGTTACTTCAATGGATTTTTCATTAGCTAATTCCCAAGTTAAACTTTGAAGAGAATCCTTTTTTGATTCTAATAAAGTTTTCACACAACTACTAACGATGCGATGGGATTGTCTGAACGAAATGTTTTCAGAACGAACAAGGGAATCGGCCAACTCCGTTACGTTGGCAAAGCTATTTTCGGCCCTTTTTAGAAGTTTTTCTTTATTTACATCCATCGTAACAACTAAACTACCAAATAGTTTATAGATACCACGAAGTTTTTCCACAGCTCGCCATAGATAAGGTTGCATATCATCCTCGGTATCCACAATATCTCCAAAAGGTGTATTATGAATCATTTGTAAAACAGTTGAAGCATCGCCTACAACCGATGATAGTAAAGAGCGTGTATGTTCGATAGATACTGGATTTCGTTTTTGCGGCATAATGGAACTTACTTGGACGTAGGGGCTTGCTAGGCTAAAAGCGTTAAATTCTTGGGTTGCCCATTGTAAGAAATCTTGTGATGTACGCCCAAGATTCAAGGCAGCAAGTTGCACAACGCTGGCTGCTTCTGCTATATAATCGGCCCCTGCAACAGCGTCCCATGCATTTTCAATTATTCCATCAAATCCAAGTAACTCTTTCATCCGTTCACGATTAATTTTAAATCCTGTTGTTGTAAGGGCTGCTGCTCCCATACTGCTTTGATTAATCGTTTGAAAGGCTGCTTGCATCCGTTTGAAATCGCGGGTCAGCTGATCAATGACAGCTTTTAAATAATGGGCAAAAGTTGTTGGCTGTGCTTGTTGTGTATGTGTGTAGCCTAACATAATAGTATCGATATGCTCCTCTGCAAAGACAATTAAAGAAGAGCGAAGAGCAAGCAATTCATTCATAAGAGTGAGTAATTTTTTTCGTAATGTCATGCGATAAATAGCAATCCCCATATCATTACGACTTCTACCTATATGCAAATTACCAGCCACATCACCGGCAAGTTCAATTAATTTATTTTCTATGCGGAAAAACAAATCTTCAAATTGTGGATTGTAATCTCGATGTTCAAAGTAATTCAAATCAAGCTTCGCGATAGCCTGCCCGATTTGTTTTGCCTCATTTTCTGTAATTAGTTGTTGTTCTTCAAGCATTTTTAAATGAGCAATATGTATGTGTACCATTGCTCTTAAAAAATGCTTTTTCGCTTCATCGTATGCTGGTTGAAGTACCATTTGACGATAACTATTAGAAGGAAATTGACTGCCCTCAATTTCTTTAATTCGGCTTTTATAATCTTGAAACATCATAGAATCGCCTCCGCAAAAATACCTTTCCATTCTTAATTTCATATTAAAAAGTTAACCTAAGGGTAGGTGCGATTTTTAATAAGAGGTAAGAAGAAAATGACTTATACTTATTAAATGTTAAGCTGTATTTTTTAATTGGGCTAGGACAGTTGGTAGTATCATTCCAATAAGTACTAATACAATACCGGAAATTTGTAGGATAGATAGTGTTTCATGTAATACAATAACGGATGCAATGACTGCTACAGGTAATTCCATTGCACTTAAAATTGATGAAAGTGCCCCACCTACTTTAGGCGCGGCAATGGAAAATAGGAAAATCGGTAAAATAATGCCGAAAATCCCTAACACAATCCCAAAAATCCATAATTCTGTGTTAAATAATTTTCCACTCCAAATTACTTCAGGTGCTGAAAAAATACAAATCATAAGGAAAGCTACAATGGACATAAAGAGAGTACGAGTGACAGTCGTAATGCCTTCTACTTTTCTAGAATTAATTTGAATAAATATCGCAAAACTTGTAGCTGCAATTAGTCCATATACCCATCCTTGCCAAGGGATTGTAGAAAGATCTGTATCCATAACGCCGGCTGCTAAAATAGTACCTGAAAATAAAAATAATAACGAACTAGTTTCAAAACGGTTTGGCCATCTTTTATGCAAAATACAGTCGATGAATAGGCCGATCCACGTGAACTGGAAGAATAATACGACTGCAAGGGATGCTGTTATGTATTCTAAAGCATGTCCATAAACAATTCCTGTTGTCGCTGTAAAAATACCAGCTAACAGAATTGTAATAAAACCTGAGAAGTTTAACTTTGGTAAACTTCGTTGCGTTACACTAAATAAGAGTAAAGCTAATAAAAATCCCATAAAATACTGGCTTGTTACTGCTTCGGGGGAAGTGAAACCATAACCCATTGCCACTTTAATAATGGTAGATAATATGCCATAACTACTAGATGCTATGACGATAGATAATGGATAAAATAGTTGTAATTTCATGCTGTTATAACCTACATTCTAATTTCAATTTAGTTCATTTCATCATATGATAAAACGATTCGAGCGTAATTGTCTAAAATTCCGATATGAAATTTCAAGAACCTCTCGAAAATAATAGTTTTGTATTATATTACCACTAATAGGGGATAGAGACCTCCCTTTTAAGGGATTTCCATAAAAATCCTGTAAATTCCAACTTTAGTCTATACTATGGAAAAATTATAACAAATTATTGAAGGAAGATATGACCTTTTCACTGTCTGAATAGTTTTAAAGTTTCGATGTGGGTACATTTTATGATAACCTTAATAAAGCAAATATTCGGAGGTCTAACAACTCATGGTTGAGTCAAATAAAGATTTCGTATTAGTATACGGAGATGCTTTTGTTGATTTTATAGCGGATGATATAACGAACAAATCGTTTACAACATATTTAGGTGGAGCAACAGTCAATGTTGCAGCGGGAATTAGTAGAATCGGAGCGCCGTCAGCTTTAATTACCATTACAGGTGATGATCATACATCCCAATTTGTTCAATCAGAACTTGATAAAGAAGGCGTCAATTTGGATTACGCAATCATATTACCGGAAAAGCGAGTAAGTGGCGTATACGTGCATTTAACAGCGGAATGTGAACGTATTTTCAAAGATTACGTTGACGAAACACCTGATTTACAAGTTACACCTGAGCAATTAAATGAAGAGGCTTTCAAAAGAGCTTCAGTATTTAATGTTTGTTCCGGTACAATGTTTCATCCAACAGCTCTTGCGACGACAAGAAAGGGCGTTGAAATGGCAAAAGAAAAAGGTGCCATCATTGCCATCGATGCAAACATCCGTCCGTTACGTTGGAGTAGTGAAGAAGTTTGTCGTGAAACGATTACATCATTTTTTGAGGATGCCCACATCCTTAAATTAACAGATGAAGAATTATTCTTTTTAACTGAAACGAATGATTTACATGAGGGTATTGCAAAGTTAAACCAATATTTAGTACCGATTGTATTAATTACAATAGGGGCAAACGGAGCATATGCCGTGTTAAATGGTGAAACGATTCACGTTCCAACAGATAAAGTAAATGCCGTAGATACAACTGGATCTGGAGATGCCTTTATGGCCGGTGTATTACGCTTTGTCCACTTTAATGGCTTGCCGACAACTGAAGAAGATTTATTTAAATGTGTGAAATTTGGCAATAAGTTAGGAGCGTTAGCTGCTACAAAGCCAGGTGCTTTAACGGCACTTCCTCATTTTGATGATATAAAAGAATGGTTATAATAAAAGGTCGTCTCATTTGTTGAGACGACCTTTTATTATATTTGGTTTCATATTTCCCCATGTAAATGAATATTTTAGAACGTACTATGATTCCTTTTTTTCAGCCTGTTTATTTAAGCTAATATAAAGGGAACCATTTTCAAGATATTGGGCAAAATAAACGTCTTTAATATCTTTTACGTTTTTCTTTTTTAATTTATTAAATAACCATTCCTCCGTTAAATTCAACTCACCTAAATTTTTCTGATTAATTTTCCCATCTGAAATAAGTTCTGTAGGCATATGTTCGGGTAGTGAAACATCTGCTTTTACATCTTGTTTTGTCGCTGCACTATTGGCAGGTTTTTTCAATACACTAAGTTCTCCGTTTGTTTCAAATACAGCATAATGCACTTCATCAAAGGAGAAAATTCCTTGTTCTCTTAAAAGCATACTAAGTTCATCTATATGGAGTCGAGCTTTTTTCATGCCACTTTTAATAATCGTTCCATTTTGAATTAAAATAGTTGGTCGGTCATCTACTAATACGCGTATTTTAGAAGATTTTAATGAAATAAAACTAATAAAAAGGGTAAGGAGTGCCCACCATATTAAAGAAGTAAATCCGTCCCAAAAATCTGTTCGATGTTGGGTAGAAACTTCAGCTGCAATTGACCCAATAGTAATACCTGTAATGTAATGGAAGAAGGTTAATTGGCTTAATTGTTTTTTTCCAATAACCCGAGCAACGATAAGAATAGTAGCAAAGGCAAAAGTAGATCGTAAAATCATTTCAAAAAAATGAATATGTTCAAAAGCATGCATATAAATACTCCTTTCGTTCTTTTATTAAGATGAGCGAAAGATAATAACTATATGCAAACTTTTCTAAGGAGAACAAAAACAGCATCGCAATAGTTAGCAAATTTCTAACCATTGGGATGCTGTTTTAACTATTTACTTTTTGGAAATGCCATAAATGGAATGGATAAGGTGAGGATTACTTACGAATCCTTCTTTTATTTTCACTTCATGCATTCTATTTTCAAAGGAAAATTTAAAGATACCATTATCAAAATCTGTACCAATTTCTTTAAAGAAAATGCCTTCAATGGATGGAAACTTAGGGCATGTAAAAACGATTTTATAGTTCTCAAGATCTTGAATGACATAAGCACGCACGCCTTTTTCAAAGGTTCCAGAGGTTTCATCTTCGATAGGGCGCTTAACGGCTACGATATGGAAGTCAACGAAAGGTACTTCCTTTAGTAAAACATTTAAAAAGGATCCTTTTGTAATTTCTTCCCATCTACTTTGAGCACTTTGCCCAACAATGATTTGTGTTACATTATTTTCCCTTGCAACTTCAGCGATGATTTTTTGAATAGGACGTTTTTCGTTATCTTTAATAATAAATTTCTCTACTTCTAGTTCTTCCGCTAGTGCAGTCCATCTTTCAATATAACCAGATTTTTCAGCGTCAAACGCATCAAGGGGTTTTGTATCAACTGTCAATATATAGAGTGGACAATCAAGTAACGTCGCAAGTTTATGGCCTCTACGAATAAGACGCTCACCATTAAGTCCGTAATATACACATACTAAAATACTTTCATCCGTTCTTTTAACATGCTTCATCGTAGTTTGCTCCTCTTAAAATTTGTTCATTATCAAAATATAAAATTTGCTATTTTTTAGCGAAAAACTGTATAAAAAAGCTAAAGTGAATGCGAATTAAGTGCATTTATGCCATTCTTACTGTATACTTTTAATAGTAATGTTTATTATCGTTTTATCAAATAATTATTAAAACTAACATTTTTGCAAAATAGTATAAATTGGAAATTATCGCTTTATCTTTATGACACATTATTATGAAGTGAGTATTTTTGGAAGTCAAGTAGATATACTAATTCTAATTTTTTAAATTGCATTATGTTACAAAGAAGTAGGAGGTATTAGCTTGTGACAATTGATATTGCCATCATACTAACTCCGTTTATTATGGCAGCACTTATTCCCATTTTTTATAGGCGACTGAGGAAAAACGTGATTGGTTGGGTCGTCCTTATAATTCCTGTTAGTTTATTCCTTTTATTAACTACGTATATCCCTCGTGTTGCAAAAGGTGAAGTTTTTTCACATACATATGAGTGGATCCCCTCGTTTCATCTAAATTTTACGACTTACATAGACGGTTTAAGCTTAATCTTTAGTTTATTAATAACCGGTGTCGGAAGTTTAGTCATTTTGTATTCCATTTTTTATTTATCAGTGAAGGAATCCCTTCATCATTTTTATTGCTATTTATTACTATTTATGGGAGCAATGTTAGGTGTTGTATTCTCAGATAATTTAATGGTTTTATATGCATTTTGGGAGTTAACAAGTGTTTCATCCTTTTTATTAATTGCCTTCTGGCATCATCGGAAAGCTTCTAGAGCTGGTGCGCGCAAATCGATGACGATTACTGTTTCTGGCGGCGTTGCCATGTTGGTTGGTTTTTTAATGTTGTATGCTATGTCGGGAACATTTAGTATTCGAGAAATTATAAATAGTATAGATGCTATAAGTGGGCATGTATTGTTTATTCCTGCGCTATTATTAGTTCTTTTAGGTGCCTTTACAAAATCCGCCCAATTCCCATTCCATATTTGGCTCCCTGATGCGATGGAAGCGCCAACCCCTGTAAGTAGCTACCTACACTCCGCTACGATGGTTAAAGCGGGAATTTATTTAGTAGCACGGTTTACACCGATATTTGGTGGGGAAATGATTTGGTTTTGGACTATAACCGGTGTAGGGTTATTCACCTTATTTTGGGGGTCCTTTAATGCTGTTCGACAAGTAGATTTAAAGGCCATTTTAGCATATTCAACGGTAAGTCAGCTTGGCCTTATTATGAGTTTGCTCGGGTTAGGTTCTGTTGCGGTCTATTTAGGCTACTCTACAGAAACGGTTATCTATACTCAAGCAACGTTTGCTGCACTTTTTCACTTGATCAATCATTCAACTTTTAAAGGTGCTTTGTTTATGATGGTTGGAATCGTTGACCATGAAATCGGTACAAGGGATATACGACGTTTAGGTGGGTTAATGACCATTTTACCTTTTACGTTCACTATTGCTATAATCGGTTGTTTTTCTATGGCAGGATTGCCACCGTTTAATGGTTTCTTAAGTAAAGAGATGTTCTTTGCAGCCGTTCTGAACATTACAGAATTAAATATTTTCTCGATCCAAAATATTGGTCTATTAATCCCGATTATAGCATGGTTTGCTAGTGTTTTTACCTTTGTTTACTGCCTCATTATCGTAAGCAAAACGTTCTTAGGGAAAATGAAGCCAGATATCGTAGAGAAAAATCCACATGAAGCACCCTTTGGAATGTTACTGCCTCCGTTTATTTTAATTGGTCTAGTCATTGCGATTTTCTTCTTCCCAAATCTTTTAGGGGAATATATTTTACAGCCTGCAATGTTAAGTGTCTATCCAACATTTCCATCTGCTGAAGAGATGACACCCCATATTTCTGCATGGCATGGATTTAACACAAAATTGTTAATGACTTTCGGAGTAGTAGTTTTAGGTATAATTTTGTACCGTTTTTTAAAATACTGGTCTAAAATTTACCGACTATTCCCGAAACAATGGACACTTAATGCGATTTACGAAAAAGTCATTACATCGAGTGAAAATGTATCAGAAAGTCTTACAAAACGATATATGAGTGGTCATTTAACGCATTACTTTGTCTATATATATGTGAGCTTTGTCGTAATTGTTGCGGGCACATTCATTGCCCTTGATACCTTTGAATGGAATCCTACTAACGATGCTGTCATCGAAAATTATGAATTAATTTTAGTGTTCGTCATGATTTTTGCGGCAGTAGCTATTTTGTTTGCGAAGTCTCGCATTACGACGGTTTTATTAAACGGTGTTCTTGGATACTCCGTAGCCTTTTTCTTTGTTATTTTTAGAGCTCCGGATTTAGCGCTTACTCAACTTGTTGTTGAATCGGTCACAACAGCACTATATTTAATTTGTTTTAAATTCCTTGCAGAGTTAAAACCTGAGCAATCTACAAAACGGGTGAAAATATCTAAGGGATTAATTTCTGTTTTTGTAGGAGCTACGGTTACGTTAATCGGATTAACAGTAGTAAATTATGATAAGTTCAAATCGATTTCCTCCTATTTCGAGGATTCATATAACCTTGCTGGGGGTAAAAATATAGTTAATACGATATTAGGGGATTTCCGTGCCTTCGATACGATGCTGGAAGTAGTCGTTCTCTTTATAGCTGGCTTAGGTGTTTTCGCACTCATTAAGCTAAAGGCGAAGAAAGGGGATGTAGATATTGAAAATTAATGATGTCATTTTAAGAACGGTTGTAAAGGGCGTTATTTTCATTATTTTGACCCTTGGTGTTTATTTGTTCTTTTCTGGACATAATGCACCAGGGGGCGGATTTATTGGCGGACTTGTCCTAGGATCAGGTCTTGTCTTGCTATATATTACGTATGATTTGGAAACCGTGCATAAAAAAATGCCCTTCGATTTTAAGAAAGTTGCTGGTTTAGGAGTATTATTAGCAACTGGATCAGCAATTGGTTCAATCTTTTTTGATGCACCTTTTTTATCGCAAACGGATGCGTATTTCACATTTCCTATATTGGGAGAAAAACATTTAACGACTGTAACAATTTTTGAAGCAGGTGTTGCCTTAACCGTTATTGGTACGCTTGTTACGATTATTTTAAGTATTAGTGAGGATGAGTAGAATGGAATCTTTAATGATGATTTTAATTGGTATTCTCGTCGCCGTTGCGACCTATTTAGTCCTCTCTCGAAATATGATTCGAATCATTTTAGGGACTGCCTTGTTATCCCATGCTGTTCATTTGCTTATTTTAACAGTAGGTGGATTAAAAAAGGGAGATGTCCCATTACTTAGTCAATCCGAGGGACCTTTTACCGATGCCTTGCCACAAGCTTTAATATTAACAGCTATTGTGATAAGTTTTGCAACAACCGCATTTCTCCTTGTTTTGGCTTATCGGACTTATAAAACGAATGGTTCGGACGATTTGCAAGAATTGAGAGGAATGCCTGATGAATAATTTACTTGTATTACCGCTAATAATTCCAATCATTACTGCGGTGGTTCTCGTGTTTTTAAAGGACCATATTATTCTCCAGCGAATTATTAGTTTCATTACGATGTTGTTTGTTACTGTATTGTCATTCATTTTATTAAATATTGTTCAGACAGAAGGGATATTACGATTAGACTTCAGTGGATGGTTACCACCATTCGGCATTCTTTTTGTTGCTGATTCCTTTGCAATGATCCTCGTTTTAACCGCAAGTGTTGTAACGACGATTTGTCTCCTTTATGCGTTTTCAACAATTGGAGATCGCCACGAAAAAATGTTCTTTTATCCCTTTGTTTTATTTTTAATTGCAGGGGTAAATGGCTCCTTTTTAACAGGTGATATTTTTAACTTATTTGTGTGCTTTGAAGTAATGTTGCTTGCCTCGTATGTATTGATAGCCCTTGGTGGAGAAAAGAGACAACTAAGGGAGTCTTTAAAATATGTATTAATCAATGTTGTAGCATCATGGATGTTTCTTGTTGCCCTTGCCTTTTTATATGGAACAGTAAAGACGTTAAATATGGCCCATATTGCACAGCGTGTTGCTGAGGCAGGACAGGACCCATTACTTACGACAGTATCAATTCTCTTTTTAATTGTTTTTAGTTTAAAAGCAGGATTACTTTTGTTCTTTTGGTTACCAGGTTCCTACAGTGTGCCACCGACTGTAGTTCAAGCTTTATTTGCAGCTCTCCTAACGAAGGTTGGTATATATGCTCTTATTCGTACGTTTACTCTTATGTTCCCACTAAATCAGGATGTAACCCATGTCATTATTGGGATTATGGCGGGTGTGACTATAATAGCAGGCTGTATGGGGGCATTGTCGGGTCGTGATATATATACGATTGCAACATATAACGTCATTATCGGTGTCGGTTTTATTTTAATAGGTTTAGCTGTAGGAACTGAATCGGCGATAGCTGGGGCCATCTATTATTTAATTCACGACATGTTAGCGAAAGCTTTATTATTCTTATTGGTCGGAATGATGTTTTATTTAACAGGAGAGTCTGTTGTAAAGAAAATGAACGGACTTATTAAAAACTACCCTATTTTCGGTTGGATTTTCTTTTTAGTTATGCTTGCATTAGCAGGTATTCCTCCATTAAGTGGATTCGTCGGAAAAGTGTTAATCGGACAAGGGGCAATTGAAGCTGGATCGTACATCTTACTAGCCCTTGGTTTTGCCTCGAGTATTATCGTTTTATACTCATTACTACGAATATTCCTAGCATCCTTCTTTGGTGAAACTACTATTAGTTTTGAAGATAGAAAGCCAATTCCTAAAGGCGCCTATTGGTCTTTCATTTTGTTTGCTATATCCATTGTCTATGTTGGTATGGGGGCCGAATCATTGGCGGTCTATGTGAAGGATGCAGCAGAAACATTAATGAATCCTTCTATTTATATTGATGCGATTTTAAAGGGGTGAGGTAAATGTTTGGACAGTTTTTACTAAATTTATTCATTGCACTATTATGGCTTTTATTAGTCGATGAACCAACCCCTCAATTAACGACCTTCTTTACTGGATTTATTGTTGGGATCGGTATTTTGTATGTGATGCATAGATTCTTTGGTACTCAATTTTACTTAAGAAAATTGTTTAAAGTACTTTATTTAATATTGCTCTTTATTAAAGAATTAATCATATCCAGCTTTTCAGTGATGAGACAAATATTATTTCCAAAATTACAAATTAAGCCGGGTATTTTTACGTATAAAACGAATTTAAAGGGAGAATGGGAAGTAACAACGTTAGCCCTTCTTCTAACCCTTACACCTGGATCAGTCGTGATGGAAGTTTCGGAAAGTGGAGATGTGTTCTATATTCATGCGATGGATATAGAAGAGTCAAAGGAATCGGTTATTCGATCAATTGGTAAGTTTGAAAAAGCAATTATGGAGGTGACTCGATAGATGAAAGAAACAATACTTTTACTAGCGTTATTACTTTTTATGGTGGCCATTGCATTATTACTTTATCGTGTAATTGTAGGACCTACAATGCCAGACCGGGCGATCGCTTTAGATACAATTGGAGTGAATTTAATTTCATCCATTGCGGTTGTTTCGATTATTTTAAGTACGACGGCATTTTTAGAGGCGATTTTAATTTTAGGTATTTTAGCGTTTATCGGGACGATTGCCTTTTCGAAATATATCGAAAGGGGTGTCATCGTTGAGCGGAAAGGAGATTCTTGAGTGGGTTGCGGTTTTACTCATATTATTTGGTGCTGTTGTAAGTGTCATTAGCGCTTTAGGGTTAATTAAATTACCGGATGTTTATACAAGGTCCCATGCAGCATCGAAAAGTTCTACATTTGCTGTTCTAGCTTGTTTATTAGGGGCATTTATTTACTTTTGGACAGTTGATGGCTATGTAAGTGTCCGGTTGATATTAGGAATTATTTTCGTTTTTATTACATCCCCTGTTGCGGGCCATTTAATTTGTCGCGCGGCTTATCGTGCGAATGTACCTTTAGCGGAAGGATCGGGAGAAGATGAATTAAAGCCCCTTTTATTCGGTGGAGAGGGTTTAACTGTTTCCCCAGATGAATTAAATAAAGAGAATGAAAAATAAGTTATCCACATAGGGAACCATTCACTTTTATATAAAAAGTGAATGGTTTTTTCATTTTGTGTATAACTTTTTTCAATTTTCGGTGGAACTAAAAAATAGTGATGTGGACAAATAGAGTAACTGAGGATAAAGCTGTGGAGAACCTGTAATAAGTGGATGGCTCGGCTAATAATTGTGGATAAAAAATATTTAGGTGAAAAAGGAGTGTTCATTTTTAATGGAATTTAAATGGATTTATTGACAAAAACATCCATTATAGATTATAGTACATCGCAACAGTAATGTACTATTGTTATAAACATATGAACGCTACTCAGAAGGAGGAGCAAACTTGAATTTAAAACAAGAAAGTAATACACCGATTTATATCCAAATTGCAGAATGGATTGAAAATGAAATAATAGCTGATCAGTTATTGGAGAATGGAAAAGTATTTTCACAATATCAGCTTGCTGAAATGTTCAATATTAACCCTGCAACGGCGGGGAAGGGGTTAGCAATACTTCTTGAAAATGGAATTTTATACAAGAAAAGAGGTCTTGGAATGTTCGTTCAAGAGAACGCAAAGGAATTGATACTATCTAGGAGACGCAATGAAAAACTTTCAAAGCTCGCAATAGAGATTGTGGAAGAAGCAAAGCGATTGCTTGTTTCCGATAGTGAATTAATTGAATTAATTAAAAAAATCCAAAGGGGAGAGGGATAGGAGTGTTTAAAGTTACTTGCCATCAAGTCGAAAAAAGATATCGGAATAAAAGGGTTCTCCATTCACTTACTTGTTCGATCGATGAAGCAAAATTGAGTGGCTTAATCGGACGAAATGGTGCAGGAAAATCGACATTACTGAAACTATTAGCGGGACATCTTAAACCAACTAATGGGGAGATTACAGTGTTTGGGGAGTGCCCTTTTAATAACTTAAAAACCGCCTCCAATATTATGTTTGTTGAAGAAGGGATGACCTTTCCTCCACTATTTACAGTGTTAGATATTTTCAAAATGGCAAAAGATTTTTATCCGAATTGGCAACACGAACTTGCCAAACGATTGTTGGATTATGCGAATATCCCAACAAATGCTTTTCATCATAATTTATCAAAAGGCCAAAAATCAACGTTCAATTTGATTTATGGTCTTGCTTCGAGATGTACTATTACATTACTAGATGAACCAATGAACGGGATGGATGAGTCTATTCGTACAGATATGTACCGGGCCATATTGAAGGAGTATATTGCATACCCAAGGACAATGATTATCTCAAGTCATCATTTAAATGAAATGGAACATTTACTTGAGGAAATTATATTGATCGATAATGGGCAAATTAAGTTACATGCTTCATTAGATGATGTACAGCAAATGTTGGTTCGTTTAAGGGGAGATATAAATTTAATTAGAAAACTCACGAGTGATATGGAAGTATTTTTCGAAAAAGAAGATTTATTTCACTATGAAGTGGTTGTTGAGCGTAACAAAATTGATGAGAAGTTATTACAAACGATGAACATACTAGTTCAACCAGTAACGGCTTCTGAGGTATGCAAATTTATGACAAGCAAAGGGAAAGGGGGAATAGATGATGTCTTTAAATGAAATTTCATTTTCTCAAATCGTCTTAAATCAGGTTAAATGGAAAATGAAAGCGTATAGTCAGTCTATTATTATATTAATTCTTATTCAAATTACTGTGTCAATTCTCTTCTCAGGCGGAAATATTACAATGGGGGGAGGATTTAATGAAGTTAATATAAACATTCATTACTATACGCTAGATAGTTACATAATTCTCTCCTGTATTTGGGCTTTAGTAATCGCCATATTAATGCAAACAAATGGATATCGCCATGATGATTATGCTGTAATAACAACTCGATATACCGCTAGTCTGGCAAATGTCATAGTACTTTTTGTGTATAGTTTCATCGCAACAATTATTTCTTTCATGACTCTTTATATTCTAATAGCATTAATTCAGGTAGTAGGTAATATTGCTGTAATGAAGGAATATACACTTTTTGAATTTGTCCATTTCGGACTGGCGTTTTTTATTATATTACTTGCAGCTTCAATTGGTTACTTAATAGGTTCCATATTCAAACTATCAAAAGGGTTAGGTATTTTAATGGTTGTACTTGCTGTAATATTTACTGCGATATTAAATGTACAACCAGAAGCTTTATTAGTGAATTTCTTTTTTAACACAGGCTATTTATCGTTTATGTTAAAGGCTTTGTTTACTTGTATCCTATTATTTGTATCATCTATATTCATTCTCAGCAGAAAAGAGGTAAATAGAAGATGACAGCATTAGTAGCCCTATTACCCGTTCTCCTAATCATCTCCCTTAGTATTATTTTTGTTGTTGTTTCAAAGGGAGTGAAATTTACGAAAAATTTTTGGACAGTTAAAAAAATATTTATAGGAATTAGTTGTTACATAGTTTTAGGACTACTTGCCTTGTTGTACTTATCGATTTCGGATAACGAACAAAAGAGATTACTATCAAAGACTGAGACGGAACGATTGGTACAAGAGGAAAATAAGTTTTGGGAAATCATCGCTCAAAATTCAGCGAAGGAGTTAAAAGAAGAGTTTTTAATTGATGAGAAAACCTACGAGTTACCAACAAGTGAACTAATTCTTGAAACATCGTCAGGACAGTATAACGGGGTGGAAGTTTTAGTGAAATATAGAGATGATCCAAACTCTAATAAAATTTATGCAAAAACTTACCAAATTCCATCTGTTTATGAGAGCATTGATGTAACAAACATGATGGATGAGCAAAAAATGGAGTTATTAAATAATAAACTCGTTATTTATGATAGAGCCGAACGACAGTTTTCTTTTTATAAATTTAATCCCTCTATCCAACTAGTAGAACAGTATTTTAGTAAAGGGTTAATAGGTGATTTTAATGACAGTTCTATAATTGGTTTAACGATTCTCTACTTGAATGTTCCAAACCATGTTACTATTATTGATAAGGTGAATTAGTTATTCACATCAACTTATTAACGAATCGAGCGAAATGTTTTGAAAAGAATTGTAAAATTATTTTTATTTATTATCGTAATCTATTTATTTTTATATATAAATAACCATTGGATTGTGACAACGGAACATGTATATGAGTCGGAAGAAGTTCCTGAAAACTTTGATGGTTTTCGAATTACCCAAGTATCAGATTTACACGATGCCGTCTTTGGCGATAATCAGCAAAATTTAGTGAAGAAAGTACAAAAGTCAAATCCAGATGTCATTTTTATTACGGGTGATGTCATTGATAGCAACCGTTATGATTTAGAGCAAAGTTTAGATGCTGTCCGTCAGTTTGTTCAAATTGCTGAAGTTTATTATGTCATTGGAAATCATGAAGTAGCTACGAATAAAGTAGATGAAATTTATAATGTTATGGAGGAAATGGGCGTTCATGTTATGGCCAATTCTTCTGTAACCCTTAAAAGGGAAGAACAGAGTATTTCTGTTGCCGGAATTGAAGATCCGTTAAATGGACATGATACGCAAAGTATGTTAAACGAAGCGTTGTCGACGGTAAATCCAGAGAATTTAATGATTTTATTAGCCCATCGCCCTGAACAATTTACTACATACGTCGAGAATCATATAGATCTTGTCTTTTCAGGTCATGCTCATGGAGGTCAAGTACGAATACCGGGAATTGGTGGACTAGCTGCACCTGGCCAAGGGTTTTTCCCGAAATATACAGCGGGAACCTATGAAGGCGGCGAAACAGTTATGAATGTTAGTCGTGGATTAGGAAATAGTGGGTTTCCATTCCGTATTTTCAATTTACCTGAAATTGTAGTAGTTGAACTTAAATCGATATAGGAAAGAATATAGATTGGCGAGCTGTCACAGCTCGCCATTTGCTTTATATATTTTGTTTCATTTCTTTCAATAATTCTTGGGCTGAAAGGACTTTTTCTCCGCCACCTTGAACAAAGCCGTCATTTCCGCCACCTTTCCCATTGATTAACGGTAAAATGGCAGTGGAAATTTCCTTCATACTCTTTTTTACATCAGCTCCGCGGGCTGCAATAAATTGGAGTTTATCTTCGTTGTTTGCAACGAAAAGGCAAATTAATTCACTATGTTGACTTACTACAGCGCGGCCAAGCTTTTGTAATGTTTGAACAGTACGGTTTTCGAAGGTGCAAGCAACAATGTTATTTACACTGTTTGCCACGAGCTCTTTTGCTTCATATTCCAGTAAATGATTTTGAGCCTCTTCTAAAGCTTTTTCGGTCGCTTTTACATCGTTTAATACTTTCTTTAGTGCTGTCGCTGCCGTCTCTTCCGGTACACTTAATTGTCTTGCCACATCCGATAAAACACTTTTTCGCATAGCGAGTTGTTTTAGCACGCGATTCCCACAAACAAAGGATACCCGAATATTCTTTTTCATTTTTTCGGTCCCCATAATTTTAATGGTGCTTACTTGCCCCGTAGACGTAGGGTGAGTGCCACCACATCCGTTATAATCATAGTCTGGGATAATGACTAGGCGTATATCTTCATCGACGGAAACGTCTTTACGTAATGGGAAATTAGGAAGTTCTTCTTTCGTAATCCATTTAGTTTCGATTGGACGGTTTTCTAAAATGATTTCATTTGCTCGTTTTTCCACAAGGGCAAGCTGTTCGTCAGTTAATTGTTCAGTTGCTAGATCGATTGTTACAAGCTCACTTCCTAAATGGAAACTAACTGTTGGGATATTCAACAATTCTACAAAGGCGGCGGTTAAAATATGTTGACCACAATGTTGCTGCATATGATCATATCTTCTATCCCAGTCTAATATGCCTGTGACCTCATCATTAAGACAATCGAAATTGCCTTCAATATAATGAAAGATTTCATCACCTATTTTTTCTACATCAACTACTCGAAGGTCATCAATATAACCTGTATCATGGGGCTGCCCTCCACCTGTTGGATAAAACGCCGTATTAGAAAGGACAATAAACGGTCTTTCTCCATCGATTCCTGTCCGTACAACATTAGCTTTAAACTGTTTCATCATGGAATCTTGATAATAGAATAATTCTCTCATGATCATTTGCTCCTTTTTTATTTCCAGTTAAAACTATTTTTACATATATATTAGAAAGTGTCACTTAATGGCGAATTTTATCTTTTTTATTACTATTTTTACATTTTCAATGTTTTCATTGTGAGTATAGTATTGTAAACTAATAGAGCATAAAATAGTAAATTTATACGAATTTAGTTGAAAATCAAATATTAAACAAGGTACAAAAGTAGGGGTGTTTATAATGAAGAGAGTTATCTTTTTAGTAACTTTTATTATTTGTATAGTAGTTCTTTCTGCTTGTTCAAATGATGAAAAAACTACTAAAAACGACCAGTTAAAGGTTGGAATTATGTTATCTGATGCAGGGTTAGGTGATCAATCCTTTTCAGATATGGGCTTTATGGGACTTGAAAAAGCTCGAGATGAACTTGGCATTTCATTTGATTATCGTGAGTTAAAAGATACGGAAACGTATGAGAAAGGGCTAGAACAATTAGTTGAAGAAGGAAATGATCTTATTATTGGACTAGGCTTTTCCATTCAAGAAGACATGGAAAAGGTTGCAAAGAAATATCCAGATAGTTCTTTCTTAATCATCGACGCCCAATCAGAGTTACCAAATGTGAACTCAATTACTTTTAAGGAAGAGGAAGGTTCATTTTTAATTGGTGTAGTAGCAGGTATGAAAACAAAAAGTGATACGGTTGGATTTGTAGGCGGTGAAGAGGCTGAACTTATTCGGAAGTTTGAAAAAGGATTTGTTGAAGGCGTAAAAGCTGTCAATCCCGATGCAAAAATTCTCTCAAAATATTCCGGTACCTTTGGTGATGATAAATTGGGAGAAAGTATAGCGAGAGAGATGATTGCTGCTGGAGCAGATTACATTTATCCAGCTGCAGGATTTACGGGAGTAGGGGTCATATTAGAAGCCCAACGCCAAGGAGTTTATTCCTTCGGTGTCGATAGTGACCAGTTTTATCTAGCTGAAAAATCCGTTGTTTCTTCCATGGTCAAACAAGTAGATGTAGCTATTTATGATACGGTTAAAGAGTTAGTAGAAACAGGCAAAATTGCAGAAAAAAATAAACAACTAGGGCTAAAGGAAAATGGAGTAGCTATTGCACCGATTCGCGCCATCGAACTTATCCCTTCGGAGCAAACGAAAATTGATCAATTTATTGAAGACATTTCAAACGGTACGATTACCGTTTTAGAGTAGGAGCGATAAAAAGATGAAGTTGAAACCAAAAATATTACTATTAGCTATTGTTCCTTTAGTGTTTTCTACATGTATTATTGGGTTTAATATTAGTCAGTTAATTATGTTGAAGTCTTCTACTGAAGAAGTTGTTGAGTCGCTTATTACAGTTGAAGAGTTAAATAGTTCTGCTAAAGGTCTTCAAAAATCTTTAAGTGGATATGCTCTAAATGTATCTGAAAGTAACAAAAATGATATTAATCAAGACTTGGAATCGATTCAAATGATATTTAATGAATTAGTACCTACATTAAATGAAGAACAACAAGTATATGCTGAAAAAATTAAAAAGAAATATGAGGAAGTTTTAGATGAATCGACAAAAGCGGTCAATGAAGACAACCTAGCAGAAATTAAAAGACAATCGATTCGAACAAAAGGTTTAATTAATGATGTTATTGAATTGAAACGAAATATTTCTACCCAATATGCAAATATGCAAGCGGATTTGCAACAAAATATTAACCAAATTATTTGGATTTCCGTTATTCTATTGACTTTACTATTAATTGAAACAATTGTTGGTTCATACATAGCGGTTAATCGACTAGTGAAACGTATTTACAAAGTTATTCATAATGCAGAAGAAATTGCAAATGGTAATTTAGGGATTGAAATAGAAGACAATAAAAATAAAGATGAGATTGATTTTTTACAAACGGCATTTAAGAAAATGACAAACAACTTGAGAGAATTCTTAACCCATGTGCAAGATAGTTCTAGTCAAGTTGCAGCTTCTGCAGAAGAATTGATGGCCAGCGCAGACGAAACAATGAAAGGTGCCGAATTAATTTCTACATCGATTCAAGAAGTATCTAGCGGGGCAGAAAAGCAATCAATGATGTCCATTGAATCTACTCAATCGGCGGAAGACAGCTTAGTGGCAGTGAAAGAAATTTCGCAAAAAGCAACTTTAGCACAGGAATTATCTATTTCAACAGGTGAAAGAACAAAACAAGGATCGAATTACGTAAAAGAGACTGTTTTACAAATGGAAAGAATTAATCAATCTGTTGAAGAGACGGATGGTGCTTTAGTTACGTTAAACAATCAAACAAAAGAAATTGTACAAGTATTATCTAAAATTACAGAAGTAGCTGACCAAACAAACTTACTATCTTTAAATGCATCGATTGAAGCAGCTAGAGCCGGGGAAGCAGGAAAAGG
The DNA here is from genome assembly GCF_045369345.1 of Ureibacillus sp. 179-F W5.1 NHS. Classification (NCBI taxonomy): domain Bacteria; kingdom Bacillati; phylum Bacillota; class Bacilli; order Caryophanales; family Caryophanaceae; genus Ureibacillus; species Ureibacillus sp. 179-F W5.1 NHS. Next base: position 41,824 of record NZ_JBIQFG010000016.1, read on the forward strand.
TTTTGCGGTTGTAGCAGATGAAGTGAAAAAGTTGGCAGAACAAACAAGAAGTTTAGTATCTAGTATTACAGAAATTGCAAAACAAATTGATGTTGATACAGAGAAAACCGTAAGCTCTATTAATGATGTGAAAGAAAGAGTAAATACAGGGTTAAAAATTGCTTCAGATACGCAAACTACCTTTGATGAAATTTTAGCAGCAGTACAAGACGTTCAAACGCAAGTAAATCATATTACAGTCGTCACAAATGAAATCGAACAGGATGTTTCTAAAGTGTCGGATCATTCGAAAGCAATGTCAGAAGTATCGAAAGCAACTTCAGATAATTCTTCTTCAGTAGCGGCAACGTCCGAAGAACAATTGGCATCGATGGAAGAAATTACTGGAGCTGCCGTTTCTCTAGCCCATCTTGCAGAAGAGCTACAAAAGCAGTTATCTAAATTTACAATTTAACGAGAGTACGTGTATGATAAAATAAACTAGCCAAGGAAGCAGGTTACATAATGCTTTAGGAGCTTTAAATAGTAAGGGAGTAACGTTTATGGAAATTACACAATTCTCAATGGAAGAAATAAAGGATCCAACCAATATCATAGAAGGAAAACGTTTTGAATTTTTACTGGACGTCGAAGTAGATGAGGAAGATGAGCTTTATTCTGAAGCAGGTATTGAGGTTCGTGTTTTAATTGGACAAAAGCCAGAGGGCGAAACGTATTTACTAAATTATTTTATCAAGGATAAAGGGAAAAACGACTATTTAGATTTTGCATTAGAAGATGATGAAGAAGCATTCATCTTGGATTTCTGTAAGGAACAATTGCTAAAGGAAGATGTCGAATAAGCAGAAGGAGGCACAAGATAACTTGTGCCTCCTTTTTTCGTAATGCTTTTTCAGGAGTTTAGCATATTCCCTAATTTAACCCCATATAATTCTCAGATAATTTTTATAAATACAATGAAAATGTATAAATTTGAAAAAAATACTGTTATAATACTGTTATTAATTATTTAACCTGTATTAAAACAGATTCGTTTTGTTAAAAAATTGGATGGAAATTTAGGCGGTGTATTTTTAGCGATTTGTACATTAAAGGGGATGGGAAAATGACGCTTTTGAAGGGTTTAAAAATTCTCGATTTTTCACCAATGTTACCAGGCTCATTTACTACGATGATGTTTGCCGATTATGGAGCGGATATTATTCACGTTGAATCATCACGAAGGGTGGATTTAATGCGTATAATGCCCCCCTACGATGAGCATAAGGAATCTTATATTCACCAACATTTAAACCGTTCTAAGAAATCGCTTACATTAAATTTAAAGACGGAAGAAGCGGTTAAAATTGTTAAATCTTTAATTCAGGAATATGACATTATAATTGAAGGGTTCCGACCTGGTGTTATGAAACGACTTGGTTTAGATTACGAATCACTTAAGGCAGTAAATCCGAAAATTATTTATTGCTCGATAACTGGATATGGTCAGACTGGGCCTTATAGACACCGCCCAGGACACGATAATAACTATTTATCTATCGCAGGTGTTCTTGATCATTCTCGGTTGAAGGGGAAAAAACCTGTAGCTATGGGGATACAAATTGCAGATATTGCTGGAGGAACTTTACATGCAGCGGTAGGGGTGCTAGCTGCAGCTTTTCACCGAGAACAAACGGGAGAAGGAAAATATGTAGATGTTTCAATGACCGATGCTGCATTTACCTTTAATGCACTATACGGGACTTCCTTTTTAGCTGGTGGACATTTACCTAAACCGGAGGAAGAAATATTAAATGGAGGAACTTTCTATGACTATTATCAAACAAAGGATGGTCGATATTTTTCGGTCGGAAGTTTAGAACCGCAGTTTAGAAAGTTACTTTGTGAAGCGTTAGAAATACCAGAATTAATACAAAGTACTTTCAATGACTCCTCCTATACACAAAAACGATTTAAGGAAGCGGTGAAAGATGCCTTTTTAACAAAAACTTTTAATGAATGGTTAGAGGTATTCAGTGAAGATTTTCAAGGCTGTGTAGAACCAGTTTTAAATTTCGAAGAGGCATGCCATCACCCACAAATTCAGGCCCGTAATATGATTGTAGAAGTTCCAGAAAAGGATGGGAAAATGCAAAAGCAAATTGGAACCGCAATTAAATTTAATCAAGTTGAACCAACCTATAAATTTGTAGGAGCGAAACTTGGGGAACATACAGAAGAAATTTTAGTTCAATTAGGATATTCAGAAGAAGAGATTCAACGATTTAAAGAAAAGGGCGTTTTGGAGTAATTAAAAGGGTAACAGGACATTATTAATTGACGGTTTCATGAAAAGAGTTGTCTCAATTTTTATGAGATAGCTCTTTTTTTGAAACTTTTCCAAATTAGAAACGTATTTCCATATAAGTAGGTCTATCGATTTAAGAAAATCTTAATAATTTTCGGTAACAAATCTTCATAAATATTGACTAGTATTAATACTAGACATGGTTTTTGGCTTTTAGGAGGTACATTATATGGATAAAGTAGTTTATATTGTTTTGACTGAAACGAAAACTCTTTTATCGAGGGCGATTCATTTATATACACAACATCATTTTACCCATGTTTCAATTTCACTTGATCCAGAGCTAAAAGAAATGTATAGCTTTGGGAGGAAAAGGGAAAAGAATCCGTTTATAGGTGGATTTGTTCACGAAAATCCTTCATCGAATTTATTAGGGGAAGCAAACTGTGCTATATATGCTTGCTCTGTTACAAATGAACAATACACATTGTTAAAAAATAGTATTCAATATTATAAACAGTTTAAAGATGCATATAAGTATAATTTTATCGGATTATTTGGAGTTATGTGTCGATTAAAAGTAAAAAGGGAAAACGCCTTTTTTTGCTCTCAGTTTATTGCAACCTTGTTTGAACAAGTAGGGCTTTCCCTATGTGGTCGAAGTCCATTTTTTATAAAACCTAATGATTTTATGGACTTTCCATATTTAACGTTAATTTATGAAGGAAAAATAAAACATTATATTTGTGATAATGAAAGAAATTCGAAGCAATTATCCCTTCCTTATTTTATTGCTTAACTTTCACATATTGAGAGACAAACTCTTTTAAGTCGTCAAAGTGGGAATTTACTTTCAAATATTTATTATAGATTTCCATTAACTTCTCAAAAAGCTCAAACTGTTCTGTTGCAAATAGTGCCTTTAACAAATTGCATAAATGTTTAGACGTCATCTCTGAAATTTCGAAATAAGGACTTTCTTCATTTTGGTATTGTTGTAACCAAACTTCAATAGATTGCCATACATATTGAGGTGAGTTATGGACAATGTAGGCAATATCCCTTTGAACAGTTGCTTCAATTTTAAATAATGCTTCTTGTCTCATGTCTAGTATATTGAAATAATCATATATACTTGTACAAGATGCCATTTCATGCTGTTGAATTAGTTGGATTACTTCATTGAATTGTTTATTTTGAACAAGGGCGTCGATTAATATAAAAAAGATATGTTCCAAATAGTTTTTATCGTATCGTTTTACAAGTGTTGATGGCTCAGGCTTTAAGTTGGGCAATACATCACTATATTCCAATAGTAATTCAATGGCATGGTTAATTAACCGATCTTTTGTAATTAAATATTTACCATATTCAATTACTTTGTCTACATGACTTTGTTTGTAAGCCGTAATGGCTTGTATATAGATTAAAAGCGTATACTCCTTTTCAGATAAGGCCCATTTTCCTTTTCCCCAATTAACAATAATTTCCTCAATCATTGCATTTAATTTGCGAAAATGTCTTTTTCCTCCGTTATAATGCGCGATCAAATTAAATAGATGGAATTCCTTTAATTGATAGGAACGAATATTTTCATTATCAATATAGGAAATCAATTGATTCATAATAATAACCGATTGATTTAGCGTGTAGAATTGCTCCAACAAAAATTTAAATTGTTTTAATAATTGAGTCGGATTTTGGATGTCCTCTAACGGTGTTTGTATAAAAATAGAATAAATTTTTTTCAAAAACAATACATTCCAAAATGAGGAATGGTCGTTGTATATGATATGTATAAAGAATTTTTTCCCGATTTTGTATAGATGGATTTGTCTTAATCCGCCAACGGATTTTGATAGTTTCACTTCTTTACCAAATACAAGGGTAATTAAGTTCTCAAATTCCATTGAATGATGTACTAACAAATAATCAAAAAGGGCTTTTGTTCCTTGGGGTGAAGAGAAGTAGGAGATAAGCCGCTGATTTGCATTTTCAAGATCAATAGATGTTTTTTGTAATGTTGCATGTAAAAATAAATCAACTTCTCCCCAATGTTTTTGAGCAATGGATACGACAAGATCTCTAGCTTTTTCTAAATTAACTAATAATAAATCTTTCGGAAGCACAGCGCCGAAAATATCAAAATGCAATTTTTTCGTCTGAAGGTTGAAAATAGCATCTTCGAGAGGTTGTCCTATTAATCCCTTTGATTCATTGAGGAGTTGCTCATCAATTTTTAGCATACTCATCTTCCTTCCAAAGAAAAATCATAACCAAAATATATCAAATATTTGTATATCGTTGTACAAAAAATCTAAAGTATCTAAATACTTCAGGGATGTCGGGGCATTTTAAGCACTGGCTTATTTTTTTGAGCTCGTTTTTAATGTCATGGCCGATAAAATTGTTGCAATGTAAATGACACCAGTAAAAATAGCGTTTCCAACTGGTAACTCACCAGTAGTTGAATACGTTCTAATCAAATTAATGGTAAACAGTACCGAGATGAAAAGACAGATGTAAAAGTGTCTTTTATTTTTACGTTCTTTCATTTATTGACCTCTTTTATTTCTAGATTTACTTTGATGGTAACAATCAAAATGAATCGTGGCAATTGTTTTAGTCTTTTTATCTATTAGGAATTGAGTAGAACGAAAGTATTATCATATTCAGTAGACTGGATTAATTCATGAAAGAAAATTGGAAGGTGGAAGTGATTAGTTGATTTACTATTTTTTTCTTCCAAATAAAAGTGAGAAAGTACATTAACTTTGAAATTAAAGTATAAGATGTATTGAAAAAATGATAAAAATTTAATCAAGTATAGCGATTTATACATAGATCGGGAGAGAGAAGATAATTTTTTAAAAGGAATAATGGTTTTAAATAGGTCTATTTATTTATATAAATACCAATATTTATAATTTAAATAGACAGTAGGATATAAGGTGTATCTAAAAATTGAATTTTCTAAAAATTAAATTTAGTTTGTAGTAAATAATGATGAAACTACCTAATCTTTTTTTACCATTTTTTTCAAACTATCTTTATATCTTTGAGGGAATAAGGTAGATTTTAAATAGGCATAAGGAGGCACTAAAAAGGAGCGGATTATATTGAATTTACAACAAAATCCTGAGTTAAAATTTAGTAAAGATGATTTTGCACTAGACTTTGAAATTACGGCAGACGCTATGGAGCTATCTGGTGATTTAGAAACTTTGTCAGTTATTACTAAATTAGCAACTAAAGTTACGTGCAAATCTACTTGTACATGCAACTGTACAAGTTTCTGTACTATGTCCTGCTTTTAATTAAAATAAAATTATTTAATTCTTTAGAAGAAAAAAAATAAAATTATTCTAGGCCTCCTTATGTCTACAATTATTAATTATAATAATTATTTCAGAAAATTAAAAGTAATAAACATGATTAAAAAATTTCGTTGGAAAATCAGGAGGTATACAAAAATATGTTAAGCTCCTTAAATTTTGAAATAGGTGAGTTTGTCACTGTTAGATTTCCAAATAGGCCTGTGAATCATTTAATTGATCATTTAAATCGTTTTAATTCCGATAATTTTAATAAAATCCAATTAATCAAGTTTTTATTAGAAGATAATGAGTTTGTATTTAATATTAAAACAGCAAGCCCCTCTTTATTCCATAACCTTACAAATCTAGAGGTGAAAAGTAAAAAGCAAATTGATAATATATTACATTCTCTAATAAAGTACTATAAAAGATTTTATAGTAGACCTACTCCTTTTAGTTTGTTTTCATCCGTTGCATTGGGAACTTTTGAAAATCAGGAGATTGAGCTACCAAAAATATCAAAAAGCGATTTGATCCCGCAAATAAGAATCAGCGAAGAATGGCTAAACGGATTTATTTTAAAATTGGAAAACGATTTTAAAATACTTCGTTCTTTAGAATTAAAAACAAATGATTTAATAATCGAAGAGGATTCCACATATTATCTAGCTTATTATACAAGTAGTGATGCTGATGAAAAGACTTCGATAAAAGAGGTAAATTTGAAAAAGACAAATTTACTTGAATACACATTAAATTATTTTAAGTCAGGTAATCGTGTAGAAAGTTTTCTTTCTATTTTAAGTAAACAGAAAATTGAAGAAGTGGATGCGTTGAATTATTTACAAAATTTATTACATAAAGAGTATTTAATCTCTAATCTAAGAATATCGAACTCAGTTGAAGATAAAATTTTAGAATTGAAAAAGCTATTAAACAGTTTAGGTGATGCTGCAAAACCATACATTTTATTTTTAGATAGTATTACTGTAACGAGGTTAGATGACAGTTTTTTAGAAAAAGAAAAAGTAATGAAAGAATTTGTTGAAGTAAAAGAATATTACCAAATCGATAGTTTTTATTCAAAAAAGATAGGTTTACCGTATTCCTTAAAAAATGAGTTTATAAAGTACTCACAAACTATGTATAAAATAGGAGCTTTATTAGATTCGAGAGACAAAGTAATGGAATATTACTTAAATAAGTTTATGGATAATTACGGTATAAATGTAGGTGTTCCTATTAAAACATTAATTAATGATAAAAGTGAATTAGGACCGCCACCGACTTATTTAAATCCGTCTAGTTTATTGGACTTTGAATACTACAATTCCAATAGCTATCAACCTCCTAAAAAAAATAACTTTATTAATGAATTTATATCCTTACTATTACATGAAAAAATTGAGGAAATCGATATACAAGAACTTCTAGTAAATTTTGAAATTGATTCAACAGAGTTAAAAGAGGGAAGTGCAGATATTTACGTATCTGTTTATCAAGATGGTGATCATTATCGCATTTATCCGTCAGGGAATATTTTTTCGCCATTTGCTGGAAGAACGGCAGGAAGATTTTTATACGGTTTACCTGAAAAAGAAGTAAAGACGTTTTTAAGTAAACAAAAGGAAGATTTATTATCCATTGATTCTAATGTTGAGCTAGTGAATGTAACTTTAAGTCCTTTTATTCCGAGGGCTTCGAATGTGATGAAGGCACCTTCAAGTTATCAATATGAAATTTCCATTTCCTCATTCCATAATGCCGCGAAAGAATTAGTGGATTTAGAGGATATTTACGTTTATACAGATGGTGGAAAACTGAAGTTTTATAGTAAAAAGTTAAGGAAAGATCTTAAATTCACTATTTCACATATGTTAAATCATCAAATGAATACCCCAAATATATATCGATTTATGATTGATGTTGAGCTATATAATAACTTTTCAACTCAATCTTTTAACTGGGGAATTCTTGATAATAAGCCTAGCTTACCTCGTATTAAATGTGGGGATTTTATAATACAACCTAAAAGCTGGAATTTGCAAATAAAGGACAAAAAAGAGGCTGAGGAGTATGTGGATCAGTTTATAGCAAAATATAATGTTCCTCGTTTCGTAAAGATTGTAGATTATGATAATTTCGTCCTTATTGATTTAAACTTTAACTATAGCAAGGAAATTTTAATTAAAGAACTTGCCAGTAAAAAGCGACTGTATATTGTTGAGGCAGATGAATTAAATTATAAAAGTATTTTAAAAGATAATAATAACGATTTATTTATTAATGAAATTGTGTTTTCTGTCTTTGTTAAAAAACAATTAAAAAATGAAAATCAACAGCAAAAAACTTCGAAACAACTAACTTTATATGAATCAAATTTATCGACTAATAGATATCCTGAAAATTGGTTTTATGTAAAGCTTTATTATCAAATAGGGAAAGATATCAAAATATTAACGAACAATTTATTAGAATTTATTCAGAAAATCGATGGCATAGGAGAAGTTTTTTATATTAAATATGCCGATCCAAGACCTCATATTCGTCTAAGGGTGAAGTTTTTTGAAGGGAATAAGAACATCGTACAAGATAATTTGCATCAACTTTTAAACTATCTTTTTGAACAACGTTTAATTTATGATGCTAATTATACAAGGTATAAAAGGGAGTTGGAAAGATATGGTGGACCCGAAGGAATAACTTTAGCGGAAAATGTATTTATTGTAGATTCTCTCCTTGTTTTACATTTATTAAGGTTAATTGAGGCTAATAAAGATATTAAATATTATATTTTAACCATTATCTCAACTGCGATGTTAAATGAATTTATTGAAGCGGGGCAACTACTTAATTGGATAGGTGAAAACTTCAATATCAATAAGAAATATTATAAAGATTATCGAAAGGAAATTAAAGAGAATCGAAAAAAGGATAAAGTTGAACAAGGTTTAAATAGCTTTCTCACTTCTGATATAGGCGTAATGTGGAAGAAGAGGCTGAAAGAGTATAAAGATTTTCTAAATAACTTTAGTATGAACGAGTATTACATTGCATCGATTCTTCATATGCATCTAAACAGATTAGGTATCCATAATACAGAAGAAGAAAAGATGTTAAATATGATTTATTACTATTTGAAGGAAGAGTCCTATAAAGCTTTAACTACACATTAAGTTCATTTCCGTCATCACGGCTTTTTAAAATTTGATTTTTCTTCTATATTAAAAGTTTTTCTCAACATAACAGTTACAAAGTTGGTTTAATCCTTTAGTAAATCTAACTGTAAGAAATGAGGATAAATAATTGATAAAAAATGATATGAAATTACAAGAAAGCTTGTTTGCATATGCTGAAAACTTTCGAGATATTAAAAGTGTCATTGATTATACAAATGAGGAATTTCAAAAACTTGAACACCCTTTTGGTGAATTATTTTATAACTTTTCATATTACGATATTGCTAACGGATTAATCGGGAACTGTTTATTTTTATCTGAAATGTATCAAGTAACAGGGGATATGAAATACCTTTTATACGCCCATCAAATTTTGAAATTAGGGATTAATCGCAAAGGAATTGAATCTATTGACAATCCTGGTCTTTGGTCAGGACTAGCAGGTGTATGTTTTGTATTAGAAACGTTAAATCAGAATAAAGATATGTATGGTGATATTATTGAAAGTTGCGATCAAGTTTTAAAGGAACAGATCCGGAAGAAATTAAATGAAGCTAAACTAAATTTATCAAACGATAATGTGAAAATGACTGATTTCGACTTGATGGAGGGGCTAGTAGGAATCACTCAGTATATTTTAAGTTACAAAATGGATCATAAGGAATATTTACCTTTACTATATGATATAACGGACTATTTTATCGAATTAGCCGAGTATCATATTGAAAATGACAGGAAAGTCCCTAATTGGTTAATTAAAGCTGAAAATCAATTTCTTAATGAGGAGAAAGTAAAATATCGCCTTGGTAATTTTAATCAAGGTGTCTCCCATGGAATTTGCGGCGTATTAATAATTTTAATCAAACTTTATAAAGTGCTTAAGAAGGAGAATATAAAGCCGGCGATTAAAGTATTAACAGAATGGTTCTATAATACGAAATCTACATGGAACGATTGTTTCGTATGGGAGAAAAAATTAAAATGGGAACAATTATTCGAAGAAAAGGAAATTCAATATAGTGAAAATCAATTGAATTTAAGTTGGTGTTATGGGGATTTAATGATTGTTTATGCTTTATCAGCAGCTGCGGAATTGTTAAATAATCACAATCTATTATTATTTACTAATAATTGTTTAGATTCATATGAAGAAGCTAATATTCATATGAATCTAATTTCTCCAAGCATCTGTCATGGATATGCCGGAACATTATTTTCAATAAAAAAACTGAAGATAATGAAAAACTTCGAGGTTTTACCAACTTTAAGTAATCAATTGTTAAATAGTTTAACTTCCTCCTATGATGCGAAGTATAAATTTGGGTTTAAAGACGTAGAGGAGTATAACGGAAAAGTGATTTTAATGGATAAATATTGTTTACTAACTGGTAGTTCGGGTATTTACTTAACCCTACTATTTCTTGAGCAACAACAAATAAAAACAAAGTGGGATGCATTATTTTTATTAGATTAGATTGAGTAAGTAAAGGAGATATTATGACATTATTAAAACTACTAAATTTAGTCAAATGGCCAAAAGCATTATTATTTACAATCATTGTCCTTTCTATTGCATCAGCGGTTATCTCCTTAGCTTTACCTATTTTAACGAGAGATTTAATTGATGCTTTTACGAATAATAGCGCTTCAAGTAAAGACGTCATAACATATATCGTTATTTTTGCCATTAACGGATTAGCCGGTGGTACTTCGTTCTACTTAATAAAATTATTGGGAAGTAAAATTATGTTTGGATTAAGGGAAACTATTTTTTCCAATATTATTAAGCTTCCCGTTTCCTATTACGACCGAACAGAAACGGGTGTTGTCATTAGCAGAATGACTGATGATGTAGAAACGATTAATGACTTCATAACCGAAAAATTAACTAATTTAATTTCTCAAGTTATTATTATAGTTGGCTCCATTACGATGTTATTCATTTTAGACTGGAAACTTACAGTGCTAATTTTTATCGCAATCCCTATTATTTTAGTGGTGATTATACCAATCGGTAATTTAACTTATAAAATTGCAATGGAGAAACAAGACACATTAGCGAATTTTACTGGTTTATTAAATCGAGTTTTATCGGAAATAAGACTTGTGAAAGTTTATAACGCGGAAAAAAAAGAGTTAAGTAATGCGAACAAGAGTTTAAAAGATTTATATAATTTAAGCTTAAAGGAAGCGAAGATTCAATCGATAGTTTCCCCTGTTGTTACTTCTACTTTAATTTTTGTATTATTTTCAGTTATTGGATATGGGGTATACCGTATTTCAATCGGAACGTTAACTGCAGGAACCTTCGTTGCTATTATTTTTTATTTAGTTCAGGCGGTTACACCAATGGCTTCATTATCTGCTTTCTTTACTGAGTTTAAGAAAACAGAAGGTGCAACGAAGAAGTTATATGATTTGTATTTAGAAGAGAAAGAACGACTTCTTGAAAACAAACAAAATAATGATAATGAGTACATTGAACAAAGTTTAGGAGATATTGAATTTAAAAATGTATCCTTTGCTTATAACGAAGAGGAAATCGTATTAAAAAATGTAAACTTTAAAATTCCAGCTCAAAAAATCACCGCAATCGTAGGACCTTCTGGATCTGGAAAATCAACCATTTTCTATTTACTAGAAAGGCTATATCAAGTGTCGGAAGGTGAGATAACATTTCATAATGTAAATATTAATGAATATCCATTACATGAATGGAGAAAACAGATTGGTTATGTAATGCAAGAAAGTTCATTGATGGGTGGAACGATTGAAGAAAATTTAGTTTATGGAATAGATAATAATTATACAGAAGCGGATTTACATCGTATTGCAAAAATTTCAAATTCAGAAGAGTTTATTGCAAAATTTAAAGATAAATATCAAACATTAGTTGGCGAACGTGGTGTGAAACTATCGGGAGGACAGAAACAAAGAATTTCAATAGGTCGTGCATTATTTAGAGATCCTAAAATTCTCCTTTTAGATGAAGCTACTTCAAGTTTAGACAGTGAAAGTGAAGTGTACGTGCAAGAAGCCATTAATAATTTAATAAAGGATCGAACTACGCTTATCATTGCCCATCGCTTGTCGACAGTAAAAAACGCAGATCAAATTATATTTTTAGATAATGGGGTAATAACGGGTATTGGAACCCATGATGAACTGATGAGTAGTCATGAAAAATATTCCTATTTTGTTCAAACTCAATCTTTTGATTAATTTATGAGGTGATAGAATGTTTATTTTAGATTTACTTTTTGATATTGCATTTTCAATTTATACATCTTTAGGTTTCGGAACACCTCAACATAAAATAAATACAAAAATGGATAAGTTATCGAAGAAATATCCGGAAGTTTACAAGCTATATGAAGAGCATAAGGAACTTTTCGAAGGCAACGAAAAACTGTCAAAATTGATTTTAGAGCATCCTATTAAAAGGGCGGAAGACAAAGAACAATTAGCTAAAAAGATTGAGCAATTTTTCACTAATTATAAACAGGGAGTTGCTAATGGAGAGTAACTTTAATATGGAACGTTTTCAATGGAATATTGAACGATTACAAATTAAAAAGAACCTGCATTTAGAGAACAATTCATTTAAGCCGAAAATTGCTTTAATTGATAGTGGAATTGATTATAAGCATACAGAATTTAATGGGAAAATAAATCTAAATGATTCATATAATTTTGCAAATGGTAATCAAGATATAACAGATAATTTAGGGCATGGTACGATGGTAGCGGGAATTATATGTGCAGAAAATGTGATCCAGGGTTGTTATTCAAATGTAGAACTAATTGTATATAAAATTACGGATAATCTATCATACGATGTTTCCAAATTGTTAAGGGCGATGAATCACTCTATTAAAAGTAAAGTAAATTTGATTAATCTAAGTCTCTCAATTCCTTTTGATAAATTAAGTGAAGAACTTATTGAACTTTTTTGTGAAGTATTTGATAGAGCAAATAAAAACAATGTTATCATTGTTATCGCAGCAGGCAATCAAAATAAAAAACTTTCGAAAAACTTTACGACTAAATATAAAAATGTTTTCCTTATAGGAGCTAGCAATAGTAACGGTTTAAAAAGTAGTTATTCTAATTTTGGAGCCGTTGATTTTATGGCTCCAGGTGGAGATTGGAACCAAAGTGAATTTAGTCTAGACGACCCTATACTCACTTGTTACCCAACTCATCTTACAACAATGGACCCTTTAAATAATAACTTAGGTATTCCTAAAGGATATTGTATTAGTTACGGGACGAGTATAGCTGCTGCCCATGTAACAGGCTGCATAGCATATTTAATGGCGAATTATTTTAAATTAACGAATTCCATATTCAATACGGAATATCTGTATTCGATTTTATGCAATAATAAGTCTAATAATCAGCAGCCGCATTATTCATTTCATGGAGAAATAAATTTATTCAAAAGTTTAAATTCAATTTACAATCGGACGTAAAAATACAAAAAGTAGAGCTAAAATGAAAAAATTGGATATAGGGGTTTTTAGGTTTATAATCATAGTGAGGGATTTGATCAATGGTCAATCTCTCACTATTTAATTTTGAATGTAGTATTTTAATTTAAAATTCATTTTTGAACTTTTAAAAGTAAATTGAATAGAGTAAACCGAGAGGATTTGAAGAACGATGAATTACTTATCCATGATATTCTTCCAAATTGTAGCCCCTATTCTTGTCTTGTTAGGGGTAGGGGTAGGATTACAGAAGAAATTTAATTTTAATTTAAAAGCAATGTCCCAGTTAATTACCTATTGTTTTATGCCTATAGCCGTTTTTCTTAATATCTATGAAACTTCTATTCAAATGTCGGTATTAGGACATGTGGCATTGTTTATTTGTCTTTTCATTGGAAGTCAGATGCTTTTAAGTCATTTTATAGCGAAATTATTGAAGTTAAACCGAATGGAGTCAGCCGTATTTAAAAATAGTGTTGTCTTAATAAACTCAGGAAATTACGGTATTCCAGTTGCTCAGATGGTCTTTGCCACCCAACCAATCGGAGTTGCTATACAAGTAATACTAGTCATATTCCAAAATATGGCTACCTATACATATGGATTATATAATTTAATTTCTACAACAAAATCAGGTGCTGCGATTGTAAAAGATTTTCTTAAAATGCCGATTGTCCATGCTCTTGTGATTGGTATCCTTTTGAATGTCCTAAATATTGAAATTCCCCAATCTATCCGGATACCTCTTGATCATATATCAGATGGCTTTGTAGCGTTGGCCCTTATTACCCTTGGAGCCCAGTTATCACAAATTGAAGTGAAAACGATTTTCCGTAAAACAATACTTATTAGCTGTTTTACGAGATTAATAATTGGCCCAGCGGTGGCACTGTTGATTATTTTCCTTCTGAAATTAGATGGGGTAGTGGCCCAATCATTGTTAATTGCAAGTTCATTCCCGACATCTCGGAACAGTTCGAGTCTTGCTCTTGAATACGATATTGAGTCAAATACGGCAGCACAAACCGTTTTATTCTCCACAATCGTCAGCTGTTTAACAGTAACCTTTGTCATTTATCTTTCTACAATTCTATTTGGTTAAAATAAAAGCTTCGTAATTCGGTACCGAATTACGAAGCTTTGTTTGTTGGATTGGATATCAATGAAAAGTTGTTATAAGGAGTTGACTATATTATTGACCTACTTTAGTTAAATATGGGTTTGAAAGATCCATACCATCTAAAGTTAGACCCATAGCTTTTGCTACACCTTCACCATAAGCTGGATCAGCTAAGTAGCAGTGTAGGATGTGGCGACGTTTAATGAATTCTTCTACGCCTTCCATGTTTGCAGCAGTTGTTTCGAATAAACGTTGTTGCTCTTCTGCTGTCATTAAGTTGAATAATTTACCTGGTTGTTCGAAGTAGTTGTTATCATCTTCACGGAAATCATATACATCAGCTGGACCATCTAAAGCTAAAGCTGGATCTTTGTATTGTGGTTGAGCTTGTAGTGCACCGTAGCTGTTAGGGTAGTAAGAAATTGCACTACCGTTATTGCCGTCAACACGCATTGCACCATCGCGGTGGTAAGCCATGAATGGGCAACGTGGTTTGTTTACTGGAATTTGGTAATGGTTTACACCTAAACGGTAACGAGTTGCGTCTGCATAAGCGAATAGACGAGCTTGTAACATACGGTCAGGTGAGAATGAAATACCAGGAACTACGTTAGATGGAGCGAATGCCGCTTGCTCTACATCAGCGAAGTAGTTTTCTGGGTTACGGTTTAATTCGAATTCACCAACAGGAATTAATGGATATTCAGATTTATACCAAACTTTTGTTAAATCGAATGGGTTATCTTTGTGATTACGAGCTTGTTCTTCTGTCATCACTTGGATGTACATTTTCCATTTAGGGAAATCGCCGCGCTCGATCGCTTCGAATAAGTCGCGTTGAGCAGACTCACGGTCTTGACCGATTACTTTTGCAGCTTCTGCATCTGTTAAGTTTTTAATACCTTGTTCTGTGCGGAAATGGAATTTCACATATACTCGCTCACCAGCTTCATTGATCATAGAGTATGTGTGAGAACCGAATCCGTGCATGTGACGGTAACCATCTGGAATACCACGGTCAGACATTACGATTGTTACTTGGTGTAATGCTTCTGGTAGGCTAGTCCAGAAATCCCAGTTGCTATTAGCGTTGTGCATGTTAGTTTTTGGATCACGTTTTACAACGTGGTTTAAATCTGGGAAGTGTAATGGGTCGCGGAAGAAGAATACAGGTGTGTTGTTACCAACTAAATCCCAGTTACCTTCTTCAGTGTAGAATTTAAGAGCGAAACCACGGATATCGCGTTCTGCATCTGCTGCACCACGTTCACCAGCTACTGTAGAGAAACGAGCGAACATTTCAGTTTTCTTACCAACTTCAGAGAAGATTTTTGCTTTTGTATATTTCGTAATGTCATGAGTTACAGTGAAAGTACCAAATGCACCTGAACCTTTTGCGTGCATACGACGTTCTGGAATAACTTCACGGTTAAAGTTAGCTAATTTTTCGATTAGAAAAACATCTTGTAAAAGAATTGGGCCACGACGACCTGCTGTTAATACATCGTCATTACTTACAACTGGAGCACCAGTAGTAGTAGTTAAACGTTGATCGTTTTTATTTGTCATGTTTAAACCTCCTAAATTTTATAACTTTTACAATAGTAACTATAACAAATCTACATCATAATTGCTACTAAATTATAATAATTCTTTTTAAGAAATTTGTCTATTTAACGAATAATTCGCACGAATGATGAACCTAATATGTAAAGATAAATTTGTATATAAGTTTGGATTAATTAATGAAAATGTTGCTTTGTATGGGTTTTTAGTATGGTTGAAGGATCTGATTTATGAGGTATTTATATTAAAATGTAAATAATCTTATATAAAAAATAATACGGAATTTACAAAAAAATAAAAAATAGGGCATCCCTTATTGAAAATAAGGTGTTCTAATTGAAAATTAAAAGGATGATTTTCCATTATCATTCTTAATTCCATTATATAAGATTAGTAGGTAAATTGGAAAGAAAATAGCAACTTTAAATGGAAAGGACGATAATGAAACTTTATTTAGTAGATAAAGCTTTTCTTTATAAAGTATGTCTATTGTTAGTCATATATAAAAAATACATCTTTTAAGGTAGTTTACCTTGATTGAGATTTTAAAACTCGTTCCTCTAAAATAACGATATGGAGGAGCATAATCATGACATCATCATATGAACATAAAGGAAAAAAACTAAAAGACGCCGAAGAGTTTTTAAGTTTATATATACAGGAAACGGATTTATCAGAAGATTGGTTGCATGAACGATTGGATGATATAAAGCGTGCCGGAAGTTATAACCCTACTACGGAGGAATTAGTTTTCGGTGCTAAGGTCGCGTGGAGAAATAGCAATCGTTGTATCGGGCGTTTGTTTTGGAAGTCGTTACATGTTTTTGATGAACGGCATTTAGAAACGGCTGAAGAAATCTTTTTTGCCCTTATCCGCCATATACAATTTGCCACAAATAAAGGGAAAATTAGACCGACTATAACAATTTTTAACGAAAATAAAGTAAGAATATGGAATTACCAATTAATTCGCTATGCCGGATACGAAATATCCGGAGGGACAGTAGGAGATCCAGATTCGATTCCATTTACGAAAGTTTGTATGGACTTAGGCTGGAGGGGAGCGGGAACACCCTTTGATATATTGCCCCTCGTCATTCAAGTTGGAAATAATAAGCCAGCACTATTTGAAATTCCGAAAGAAGCTGTGCTAGAAGTTGAAATACGCCATCCCCAATATGAACAAATTTCTAAGTTAAATTTAAAATGGTATGCTGTGCCGATTGTTTCTAATATGAAGTTAAGTATTGGTGGAATAGAATTTAAAGCAGCACCTTTTAATGGATGGTATATGGGAACGGAAATTGGGGCGCGGAATTTTGCGGATGTTAATCGCTATCATTTGTTGCCGAAAGTTGCAGAAGCAATTGGGCTGGATACGAACTCCAATATGACATTGTGGAAAGACCGGGCCCTTGTTGAGTTAAATACGGCTGTCCTTCATTCCTTTAAGGAGGATGGTGTCAGCATAGTAGATCATCATACAGCAGCCCAACAATTTCAATTATTTGAGCAACAAGAAGAACAGGCGAATCGAAAGGTAACAGGCAACTGGTCATGGTTAATTCCACCGATGTCTCCTGCTACAACACACATTTTCCATAAGCCAATAGAAAACCTCATTAAGAAGCCAAATTACTTTTATCAAAATAGGCCATTTTAGTTTAACGAATCTAAAATGTAGGGGCTTGACAATGTTTTCTAGCCTTATTTCAATAGTGAACATTCGATATTTGAATCCTCCTGAAAACGGTAGTAAGAGATCAGTAAATGAACCTTAATAGAATTAAATAAAAAAGATATAGGAAATGATGATATAATGACTAGTGGTAACAAAATTTGCCATTCTGATAAATAAAACACCCTTAGTGGAGGTTTCTAATGCAAGCGGATATATCCATTTTTCTATGTTTTGGAGCAGGACTTTTAACTTTCCTTTCTCCCTGTGTATTTCCTCTATATCCTGTCTTTTTATCTTATATAACAGGTTTAAGTGTGGATAAAATACAAAAGGGAGAAATGAGTGGGCAGAGGAAAGCAATCTTCCATACAATTTGTTTTTTACTTGGTTTTTCAATAATATATTTAGTTTTAGGCTTTGGAACTGCAGAAGGAGCTACTTTTATTGAATCTTGGTATTTTCAGTATGGGGATTTAGTTCGGCAAATCGGAGCCATTTTAATGATTATCTTTGGTCTTATTACAGTTGGAATTTTACAACCGAAATTTTTTATGAAAGAACGAAAAGTTCATATTCAACATAAGCCTGCAGGATATTTCGGTTCATTAATCATTGGGTTAGCCTTTGCTGTCGGTTGGACACCTTGTACAGGTCCTATTTTAGCTGCCACTTTAACCCTTGTTGGAACAAATCCTTCCCAAGGCCTATGGTATATGGCGGCATATATTTTAGGGTTTAGTGTACCTTTTCTTTTCATGGCCTTTTACTCAACAAAATTTACTTGGATCAAAAAATATACAGGGACAATCATGCGAATAGGTGGAGCAATCATGATCCTAATGGGTGTAATTCTTTATTTTGATAAATTCACAATGATAAATGCTTTACTTCAACCTATATTTGGTGATTTCCAAGGTTTTTAAAATTTGTTTAACTTTTTTCGAACCTAATAAAAAAATCTGCTTGCCTTAAAATGCGCACTGACCTAAAAAAATGAGACAAATAAAAACACCTTTCGTTGAAAAACGGGTATTAAACCTATAAATCCAACGT
>NZ_JBIQFG010000017.1:0-43910 GCF_045369345.1 Ureibacillus sp. 179-F W5.1 NHS
TAAGCCCGGTAGAATACCGAACAAAGGTCTTGGAAGCCGCCTAACAAAATATGTCTAACTTTTTTGGGTCAGTTCAAAAGGGACTGGTTTTTTATTTGCATTGGTAGAAATAAATCGAAAAGGTGAAATATTGATTTAATTCATATCGGAGCACTATGAATTGACGTAGGGAAAACTTAAAAAGTAAAATGATTTTATTGAAAGGTACGGATAACATAAATTTTTTAGGAGATGGGTCATTTGAAACAATTGTTTGTAAAAACAGAACCGCAACGTTTTTGGATAGAAAAGTTGGCAACGTTAGAGGAACCATTTAAAAAGGCTGCTCAACAAATCGACGAACAATCGCAATTTCCCCTTGAACATATTCATCAATTACGTCAAATCGGCTATACAAAATTAACTTTACCGAAACAGTTAGGGGGAGAAGGTTTTAATGTTTATGATTCGATTCTCCTCCAAGAAACATTAGGGAGTTATGATGGTAGTACCGCTTTAGCTATAGGCTGGACTCTATTAACTGTAGGAGAGTTATATGAAAATCAATATTGGGAGCCATCAAAATTATCAGCTTTTGCAAAAGAAGTAGAAAAAGGAGCTATTATTAATCGGGCAGTAAGCGAAATTGCAACAGGTAGTCCTATTCGAGGGGGAAGACCGGGCACATCGGCTAAAAGGGAAGGGAATCATTGGGTAATTAACGGGCGCAAAAGCTATACAACGGGATCCTTTGCCCTTGATTATTTCTTAACTTCCGCATGGATTGAAGAAAAAGAACAAATTGGCTTCTTTTTAATTCATAAAGATAACTCCGGTGTTTCGATTGAAGAAACGTGGGATGTGATGGCGATGCGAGGTACAGCTAGTCACGATTTAGTCCTTGAAAATGTCCATGTTGATCAATCAGACTTAGTTGAGTTACCGAATAATAGTGCTAGTTTTAAGTTGAACGGTTGGTTACTTCTTATTCCTGCAACCTATTTAGGAATAGCTCAAGCGGCGCAGGATTATGCCCTTCAGTTTGCCAATACCCATTCTCCAAACAGTATAAAAGGAACGATTGCTTCTTTACCTAACGTTCAATCCTTACTAGGTGAAATCGAATTAGAATTAGCGAAGGCACGTTTTACATTATATGGAGCTGCCCAAAGTTATGTAGAATTCAAAGGGAAAGAAAAAGAAGGTAAAAGAGTAACGGAAGAGGAAAAAATAACGATCATGAATGCTGTAAACGTCGCAAAACATGTCGTAACGAATGGGGCAATCCAAGTAGTAGATAAGGCTATGCGAGTAGTTGGGGCAAAAAGTTTGCAACGGACAAATCCTCTTCAACGGTTTTATCGAGATGTTCGTGCAGGTCTACATAATCCGCCTATGGATGATATAACGATTAAAAAGTTAGCCGAATCAGCTTTGCAAGAGACGGCAAAAAATAATTCTTTATAGGAGAGTTATTTAATTACCTTTTTCTATTAAAATCTTTCTATACAATTGTTTTTTATAAGTTATAATGTGGAAGAACAACTTCATAATGACACATAAAGGTTCTTATAGCGATTTTGTTATAAGAGTAAAAGGGAAGTCGGTGAAATTCCGACGCTGTCCCGCAACTGTAAATGGGAGCGTGCCTTACAGTCCACTGTTACAAAAGTAATGGGAAGGGAAGGTTTGCGATGAACATGAGCCAGGAGACCTGCCTTTATGGTTAGGAATAGCACCTTACGAGGATAAGGGAGGCAGTAAAGATGGAGTGTTTATTTTTCGATTTTTCAAAGTCTCTCGTAAACTGAGAGACTTTTTATTTTGCCTTTTGGGAGGTATTGAAACAATGACAATATTATTTATGATAAATAGATTACTAGAAAATAGGAATGAGGGAACAGTGTGAAAAGAAAAATGTTCTTCGCCTATAGTTCCTCTATCGGAATATTATTAATTAGCATTTGGTTAGGTGTCTCCATAGGAACAGCAGAAGTACCCTTTTCAACATTGTGGGATAAAGAAACGAATGAAAGTGCCTACAACATTTTATGGAGTATACGTATGCCCCGGGTTGTTTTAGCTGGTTTAGTAGGCGCCGCATTAGCGATTGCGGGAGCTGCGTTTCAAGGCTTATTGAAAAATCCACTGGCGGACCCTTATACATTAGGTATTTCTTCGGGGGCATCTGTTGGAGCGGTAGCAACAATTTTCTTTGGACTTTCCCTTCCTATAATAGGTTCATATTCGTTACCTTTTGTAGGGATGATATGTGCCTTTTTGACAATGGTTCTTGTTTTAACCTTTGCTCGACTCGTGGATCGAACGATGAAAATGGAAACGCTCATTTTAACCGGGGTCATTTTTAGTTCCTTTTTAGGTTCTTGTATTTCTTTAATGATTGCCCTAACAGGAGAACAATTACGTGAAATTATGGGTTGGCTTTTAGGTAGTGTTTCCATGCGCGGATGGCCGTACGTTCAAATGATTGTACCCTTTATTATTATTGGAACAATTATTATATGGCTCAACCGAAGAGAGTTGAATGCCATGATGTATGGAGACGAACGGGCCCAATCGTTAGGGGTAAATGTAAAGAAAAGTAAGTATGCAATACTAGCTGGAGGTTCCATGTTAACAGGGGCAGCCGTTGCTGTTTCGGGTACAATCGGATTTGTTGGTTTAGTTGTGCCTCATATGACAAGAATGCTATGGGGAGCAGACCACCGTCATCTATTGGTTTTGTCCTTTTTTAACGGAGCTAGTCTATTAATTATTTGTGATTTAGTTTCCCGAACGATTATTTCCCCTTCAGAACTACCGATAGGTGTAATTACAGCCTTTATAGGGGCACCTGTTTTTTCATTTATATTTTATAAACAAAGAAAAAGTAGGGGGTGAGGTTATGTTAAAGGTCCAAAATATTTCTGGAGGTTATGGTTCAACTCCAATACTTTCGAACATTTCCTTTGAAGTGGAAAAAGGGAAAATGTTAGGTATTCTTGGTCCAAATGGTTGTGGGAAATCCACTTTATTAAAAGTGATTAGCGGCATTATGAAACCATCAACGGGAACTGTTTATGTTGATGGTAAAGAAATTAAAGATTACTCTCCGAAACAATTAGCAAAAAAAATGACGGTTTTACCACAGCTACATGCAACAGCTTTTTCGAATACGGTTCGAGATACCGTTTCCCTAGGACGTTATCCTCACCAGTCTGGATTTTTTTCCAGTTGGAAAACAGAAGATGAAAAAGCAGTTGTTAATGCAATGGAACAAACAGGCGTAAGGAAATTTGAAAAAGCTCAATTGGAATATTTATCGGGAGGAGAGCAACAGCGGGTTTTTATAGCTCAAGCTTTAGCCCAATGTTCTAGTTTACTTTTACTTGATGAACCGACAAACCATTTAGATATTGCCCATCAAAAGCAAATATTAGATATGATTCGCAAGGAAGTAACGAATCACGACTTAACGGTTGTTTCTGTTTTTCATGATATTAATTTAGCTTCACTATATTGTGATGAAATTTTATTAATGGAGGATGGAAAAGTAAGGGCAAAGGGTGTTCCCCATGAAGTATTAATCGATGATCAAATAATGGATGTATATAAAGCAAGAATTTCAATGCAAGCCCATCCGGAGCAACCAAAACCTCAAATGACAATATTACCTGATTTAAACGAGCTTGCAAAGGAAAAGGTAATTACAGTAGAGAATATAAAAATAACAGATGAATACGTTGAATGTAAATCTGCTTTTCCTTTACGGGTTTTATCTTCAGCAGTTCATAATGCTGGATTAGGTTGGTATTCAAATTTTATTAATCGAACTGTTCAACAAGATTATAATATTTATCAAGTGAAAGAAGAGTTTTTACAATATTTAATCGAAGAAGGGTTTTCCCCTACGAATACGGTCGGCATGATGACGGCAGTTCATACGAAAAACGCTATTGTAAAACAATATGAAGCTCCTTTTGGAAGCGTTATCGTTATGGTCACAGCAGGAATTGGAAACGCAATAGATGTATCCCGTTCATATGATAGGGATAATAAGAATCATGTTGGAACGATTAATACGTGGGTAATTGTTAACGGAAAATTATCTGATGAAGCATTTGTTCAAGGCATGATGACTGCAACAGAAGCGAAAACGAAAGCATTACATCATGAAAAGGTGTATGATACCATTTCTAATACGATGGCAACAGGTACACCGACCGATAGCTTACTTATTGCGGCGACTCAGCAGGGAGAATATATGCAATATGGTGGGCCTATTACAGAAGTTGGTAAAGTAATAGGGAGGGGCGTTTTTGAAGCGACAGTGGAAGCAATTCAAATTTATCGAAGAGGGGCGTTACAATGAAACTGTACACGAAAACAGGGGATAAAGGAAAAACGAGCTTAATGGGCGGACGTGTCAATAAGGACGATTTACGTGTAGAAGCTTATGGCACTATTGATGAATTAAATTCTTTTATTGGTAAAGCGATAACGGAATTAGACTCAACGATTTTTCAAGATTTAATTGAAGACTTACAAACGATTCAGCATGAATTATTTGACTGTGGCGGAGATTTGGCCAATGTAATGAAGGAACGACAATATACTCTACAAGAATCATCCATTGAGGTGCTAGAAAAACGTATTGATACTTTATCTGATGAAGCACCTCCATTAAAAAGATTTATTTTGCCAGGCGGAACATCGGCAGCTGCAACTCTTCACATTGCTCGTACTGTTACACGTCGTGCAGAGCGGAGAGTAGTGACGTTAATGAACGAAAAAGAAGATGTTCCTACCGTTGTACAAAAGTATTTAAATCGATTATCGGATTATTTCTTTGCAGCGGCCCGTGTTGTCAATTTCCGTTTACAAGTAAGTGATGTGGAATATATTCGAGGCGGAGATGTATTTAAATAATGTAATTAAAACAATCCTACATAAATAGGATTGTTTTTTATTTTGAAAAGAAGGTATAAATAGAAAAAAGACGAATAAAGAAAGAAAATTTTAATATAATTAGAAATTTCCGAACAATACATTGACTGAATGCTCATTCATATTTTACAATAAAAACAGAATAATAAGAGATTTCTAATCAATGCTAATCATAATTATAGGTTGATAGGAATAATCAATAGAAACAGAAACAAAGGGGAAAAAGAGATAAGGGGGAGAAGAAATGAATGCATTATTAATTGCAAACTGGGTGTTGTTTATTGCGGTCGTGCTATACGCAGTAGGATTGTTTGTTTATCTGTTAAAAACACGATATGAGTTTGTAAAGCTTGGGAAGAAAGAAGAATTTAATGACAATGTTATGATGCGACTCGAAAAAATTTGGGTCAATGTTTTTGGACAATCTAAATTATTAAAAGATAAAAAAAGCGGATTTATCCATGTTTTATTTTTCTATGGATTTCTTCTCGTTCAATTAGGGGCTATAGATTTTATCTGGAAAGGATTAGCTCCAGGATCACACCTTCCATTAGGACAACTATATCAAGTATTTACGTTATTTGAGGAAATTGTAGCTGCGGTCATTTTAGTTGCCGTTTTTGGAGCTTTTTATCGTCGGTATATTGAAAAGCTCGTTCGTCTAAAACGAGGTTGGAAAAATGGACTAGTATTAATTTTTATTGGTGGATTAATGGTTTCCACATTAGTTGGAAACGGCATGGGAATTATTTGGCATAATCATGGCTTAACTGGTAGTGAGCCGATTGCCTCAGGAATTGCTGCTATATTTAGTTTCTTACCAGCTGAAGCTGCTGCAGTAGGATTTTATATTATGTGGTGGGTACACTTACTGATTTTATTAACATTCTTAGTGTATGTTCCGCAATCAAAGCATTTCCATCTTATCTCTGGCCCTGTAAACGTTTACTTCCACAGATTAGACCGTGCTGGTACGCTTCGCCCAATTAATTTCGATGCGATGGAAGAGGCGGAAGATGAAGAAGAAATGCCTTCCTTTGGTGTTGGTAAAATTACAGACTTTACTCAAAAACAATTAATCGATTTATACGCATGTGTAGAATGCGGCCGTTGTACGAATATGTGCCCTGCAACGGGAACAGGTAAAATGCTGTCCCCGATGGATTTAATCGTTAAGTTACGTGATCATTTAACTTTTACAGGTGCTGTTACAACGAAACAAAAGCCTTGGGTTCCTGCTTTTGCCTTTAACAATTCAAAGGGCAATCAACTTGCAATGGCTGCAGGGGCAGAAGGGGCAATCGTTGAGGATATTTATAGTCCATCATTAATCGGAGACGTTATTACAGAAGAGGAAATTTGGGCTTGTACAACATGCCGAAACTGTGAAGACCAATGTCCTGTTATGAATGAACATGTAGATAAAATCATTGATCTTCGCCGTTATTTAACGATGACAGAAGGAAAAGTAAATTCCGATGCTCAACGGGCTATGAACAATATCGAACGTCAAGGAAATCCTTGGGGTCTTAACCGTAAAGAAAAGGAGAACTGGCGAGACCTTGATTCATCTATTCATATTCCGACTGTAAAAGAAGCGAAAAAATCAGGAGAAGGTTTTGACTATTTATTCTGGGTCGGCTCGATGGGATCCTTTGATAGTCGTTCACAAAAAATCGCTCTGTCCTTTGCTCGATTAATGAATGAAGCAGGCGTGAAATTTGCTATTTTAGGGAATAAAGAGAAAAACTCCGGTGATACACCTCGCCGATTAGGAAATGAATTTTTATTCCAAGAGCTTGCAACAGCTAATATTGAAGAGTTTGAGAAAAATGAAGTGAAGAAAATTGTAACGATTGATCCTCATGCCTATAACATTTTCAAAAATGAATATAAAGATTTCGGATGGGAAGGGGAAGTCTATCACCATACGGAACTATTATATGAGCTAGTAGAGCAAGGGAAATTAACATTAAACCATCGAGTTGATGAAACAATTGTATTCCATGATTCATGTTATTTAGGTCGTTACAATGACGTATATGATGCACCACGGGAAATTTTAAAAGCGATTCCTGGTGTAAACCTAGTTGAAATGGAACGAAATCGTGAAACGGCTATGTGTTGTGGAGCAGGTGGAGGTTTAATGTGGATGGAGGAACATGTTGGTAACCGAATTAATGTTGCTCGAACAGAACAAGCATTAGCTACAAGTGCTTCCATTATTTCATCAGGCTGTCCATATTGCTTAACAATGCTGTCGGATGGTACAAAGGCGAAGGAAGTGGAAGAAACAGTCGGTACTTATGATATCGCCGAACTTTTAGAACGCTCTGTATTTGGTGATAAAAGTTTTGAAATCTCCGTAGAAAATCAGGAGGAACTAGAGACAGTTAGCAAGTAATTGCAAGTGACTAAGAAATAAATAGATAGAAACTAATTGGGAATCGACTTCTTTTGATAAGATGGAACAAAATTATTGTTTTTTTCAACATTTTTATGCAGAAATTAAGCGAAAATGTAAAATTTAGAAAAGTTGAAATTGAATAATTTATCAGTATTCTGTAAAATGAAGTTAAAGATGAAAAGGGGAGTTCTAAATGACTCCCTTTTTTATTAAAAATAAATTGAGCGAGCGTTCAGTCGATTGGATAATCTTAATCTATCAAATTGATTAAAGGAAAATGAAGCTCAGAAGCATAACAATTTTTATTCAAAAACAAAGGGGATGGGGATTTTGAGTAAATCAGTTATTTTAGAAGGGGCTAGAACACCATTTGGTAAATTTGGAGGTTCTCTTGCATCTCTTTCAGCGAGTGATCTTGGAGGAAATGCCATTCAATCCGCCTTACAAAAAGCAAATATTCAACCAGAGGAAGTACAAGAAGTGATTATAGGAACAGTTTTACAAGGGGGCCAAGGGCAAATTCCTTCTAGGCAAGCAGCAACAAAAGCTGGCATTCCTTACACAGTTAAAACAGAAACGATCAATAAAGTATGTGCTTCTGGGATGCGGAGTGTCACACTAGCAGATCAACTCATTCGGTTGGGAGAGGAAGAGGTGATTGTTGCCGGTGGTATGGAGTCTATGTCCAACGCACCTTACTATTTACCAAAAGGACGCTGGGGTCTTCGGATGGGAGATGCGAAGTTAGTAGATGGAATGGTATATGATGGACTATCTTGTGCCTTTCATCCAAATAATGTTCATATGGGCACTTACGGAAATGAAACAGCGAGTAGTTTTGATATTTCACGGGATGTGCAAGACGAATGGGCAGTTCGCAGTCATCAATTAGCTATCAAAGCAATAGAAGAAGGAAAATTTGCTGAAGAGATTGTTCCAATTGAAATAAAGGGTCGTAAAGGTGATGTTACGACAATTCAAGAAGATGAAGCACCTCGAAAAGACACAACAATGGAAGCGTTATCAAAATTGAAACCAGCCTTCGACAAGGATGGAACAATTACAGCAGGTAATGCACCAGGGGTAAATGATGGGGCATGCGCCCTTGTGTTAATGAGCGAAGAACGGGCGGAGCGTGAAGGACGTAAGCCACTTGCTTATGTATTAGGACATGCGGAAGTTGGAGTGGAACCAAAGGATTTCCCTCAAACACCGGGTATTGTCATTAAAGAATTATTAAAGAAAACACAAAAATCTGTGGATGATATAGATTTAATTGAAATAAACGAGGCGTTTGCTGCTGTAGCATTAGTGAGCAATCAAATTGCAGGATTGGATCCAGAAAAAGTTAATGTGAATGGGGGAGCAGTAGCTTTAGGACATCCAATTGGAGCATCAGGCGCGAGAATTATTTTAACTTTAGCTTATGAATTAAGACGCCGGGGTGGAGGTATTGGTATTGCAGCCATCTGTTCAGGTGGTGGTCAAGGAGATGCCATCATGATTGAAGTACCAAAACAATAACAAAATTGTTTCAACTAGGTAAAAAACGTTCGAACATAATGGGGGATTGAAATATGACGATTCAAAAGGTGATGGTTGTTGGAGCAGGACAAATGGGATCAGGAATAGCCCAAGTGATTGCTCAAGCAGGGTTTGAAGTGAAACTTAATGATATGAAACAAGAGTTTTTTGAACGGGGACTTCATGTTATTACGAAAAATTTATCGAGGGATGTTGAAAAGGGAAGAAAAACAGAAGCAGAAAAGGAAGCAATTTTAAATCGAATTACTATGTCATTAGATTTAAAGGATGCCTTTGATGCTGATTTGATAATCGAAGCAGCAACAGAAAATATGGATATTAAACAAACTATTTTTAAGGAACTTGATGCAATAGCACCTAAGCATGCTATTTTAGCGACAAATACATCTTCTTTACCAATTACAGAAATTGCTGCTGTAACTGAAAGACCGGAAAAAGTAATCGGCATGCATTTTATGAATCCTGTTCCTGTAATGAAACTTGTAGAAATAATCCGTGGTCTTGCAACAGCAGACGAAGTATATAAAACCGTTGAGGAAATGACTCATCAACTTGGAAAAACACCGGTAGAAGTAAATGATTTCCCAGGTTTCATTTCTAACCGTATATTGCTACCGATGATAAATGAGGCGATTTTTGCCCTTTATGAAGGGGTTGCCACAAAAGAGGCAATCGATGATGTGATGAAGCTAGGAATGAATCATCCAATGGGTCCACTCACGTTAGCGGATTTCATTGGCTTAGATACATGTCTATATATTATGGAAATTTTACACGAAGGATTGGGAGATAGTAAATATCGCCCTTGTCCACTGCTTCGTAAATATGTAGCAGCAGGTTGGTTAGGGAGAAAGACGGGCCGCGGCTTCTATGTTTATGAAGATTAAGGAGGACATCATGAATCTTAACTTTAATGAAGAACAAATTATGTTGCGCGATATGGTTCGTCAATTTGCGGAAACTGAAATTGCACCATTCGTAGAACAAATGGAGCAGGGAGAATTTCCGAGGGAGATTCTAAAAAAAATGGGGGAGTTAGGTTTAATGGGGATAACTGTACCAAATAAATATGGTGGTGCAGGGATGGACTTTACTTCCTACATTCTAGCAATCAACGAAATTTCGAAAATTAGTGCTGTTGTAGGGGTAATTCTTTCGGTACACACATCAGTAGGAACGAACCCGATTCTCTACTTTGGAACGGAAGAGCAAAAGAATAAATATGTTTCAAAATTAGCAACGGGAGAATATTTAGGTGCTTTTTGTTTAACCGAACCGGAAGCTGGTTCAGATGCAGGTGCCTTAAAAACAAAGGCTGTAAAACAGGGTGATCATTATGTTTTAAATGGATCCAAAGTTTTTATTACAAATGGTGGAGAAGCGGACGTCTATATTGTATTCGCATCGACGAATCCAGAAAAAGGCTCTCGAGGTATTTCAGCTTTTATTGTTGAAAAGGATACACCTGGTTTTATTGTAGGAAAAAATGAGAAGAAGATGGGGCTTCATGGTTCAAAAACAGTCCCATTAACCTTTGAAAATATGAAAGTACCTGTAGAAAACCTATTAGGGATGGAAAACGAAGGGTTTAAAATTGCCATCGCAAATTTAAATGCAGGAAGGATCGGTATTGCTGCTCAAAGTTTAGGGATTGCAGAAGCCGCATTAGATGCTGCCACAAATTATGCAAAAGAACGCATACAATTTGGGAAGCCAATTGTTTCAAATCAAGGGGTTAGTTTTAAATTAGCGGATATGGCAACTGCGGTAGAAGCGGCGAAATTATTAATCTTCAAAGCAGCAAACCTTCATTCGTTAAGTTTACCTTGTGGTAAAGAAGCTTCTATGGCGAAATTGTTTGCATCTAGAACTGCTGTTCAAGTTGCAACCGAAGCTGTGCAAATATTTGGAGGTTATGGTTTTACGAAAGATTACCCAGTTGAAAGATATTTTAGAGATGCGAAAGTAACTGAAATTTATGAAGGTACAAGTGAAATACAAAAAATCGTCATTAGTAAACAGTTATAAAATACAAAGGGATATATATTGATTTTTTTTTTAACCAATGAAAAGTTGATGGGGGATATGACAAGATGAACTTTCAATTATCAGAAGAACATGAACAATTGAGACAAATGATACGGGAATTTGCTATAAACGAAGTTGCACCATCTGCTGCAGAACGGGATGAGGAAGAACGTTTTGATCGGGAAATTTGGGATAAGATGGCTGAACTCGGTTTAACGGGTATTCCATGGCCAGAACAATACGGTGGAGCCGGCTTCGATTATTTAGCTTATTGTATTGCTGTTGAGGAATTATCCAGAGTTTGTGCATCGACGGGTGTCACGTTATCAGCCCATACGTCATTAGCTGGATGGCCTATTTTTAAATTCGGTAATGAAGAACAAAAACAAAAATATCTTCGACCAATGGCGGAAGGAAAAAAGATTGGAGCTTATTGTTTAACTGAACCAGGCTCTGGTAGTGATGCAGGTGGTATGAAAACAACTGCAAAACGAGAAGGCGACGAGTACGTATTAAACGGTTCCAAAATATTTATTACAAATGGTGGAATCGCTGATACTTATGTTGTGTTTGCGGTAACCGATCCTGAATCTAAGCATAAAGGAACAAGTGCATTTATTGTAGAATCGAGTTTCCCTGGATTTACTGTTGGGAAAAAAGAAAAGAAATTGGGAATTCGTTCATCACCTACAACGGAAATTGTTTTT
Organism: Ureibacillus sp. 179-F W5.1 NHS; assembly: GCF_045369345.1. Classification (NCBI taxonomy): domain Bacteria; kingdom Bacillati; phylum Bacillota; class Bacilli; order Caryophanales; family Caryophanaceae; genus Ureibacillus; species Ureibacillus sp. 179-F W5.1 NHS. The sequence goes on from NZ_JBIQFG010000017.1 coordinate 11,614, forward strand.
GATCAATGTCGAGTACCAAAGGAAAACTTGCTCGGTCAAGAAGGAGAAGGCTTTATCATCGCAATGAAAACGTTAGATGGTGGACGGAATGGAATTGCAGCACAAGCTGTCGGAATTGCACAAGGGGCATTAGATGCGGCGACAGAATATGCGAAAGAACGTGTCCAATTCGGAAAGCCAATTGCAGCCAATCAAGGCGTCTCGTTTAAATTAGCAGATATGGCAACAGCAGTAGAAGCATCAAGGTTATTAACGTACCAGGCGGCATGGTTAGAATCGAACAATCTTCCTTATGGTAAAGCATCGGCAATGGCAAAATTAATGGCAGGCGATACTGCGATGTCTGTCACAACTGATGCCGTACAAATTTTTGGAGGCTATGGTTATACAAAAGAATATCCGGTAGAGCGATATATGCGCGATGCGAAAATTACGCAAATTTATGAAGGGACACAAGAGATTCAACGATTAGTAATCTCTCGTATGCTTACGAAATAATCGATGACAGAAAAGAGTGAGAAAATTTTAGTCAAGTCATCAGTTAAAGATGAAAGTTTAATTGAAATGCGTCGAAGGCAAATTGTAAATGCTGCCCTCAAATTATTTAAAGAAAAAGGCTTTCATCGGGCGACCACAAGGGAAATTGCTAAAGCTGCCGGATTTAGCATAGGGACATTGTACGAATATATACGTACAAAAGAGGACGTTCTCTATTTAGTATGTGATGATATTTATAATCAAGTGACGAAAAGACTATCACAAATTTCTACAAGCTCTGGAACGATTGAAGAACTGAAAGAGGCAATCAAACAGTATTTTTTACTAATTGATAGTATGGTAGATGAATTTACCATAATGTATCAAGAGACAAAGACATTACCGAAAAATGCACAAGTTTACGTACTCAATAAAGAATTCGAAATGGTGGCGCTGTTTGAGAGAATTTTAAAAAAATGTGTGCAATCTGGAAAGATGGCATTAACCGATAATGATATCTATTTAGCAGCAAATCATATTGTAGTTCAAGGGCAGGCATGGGCCTTTCGTAAATGGGCTTTACAGAAACATTTTACTATTAATGACTATACGATTGCCCAAACGAAAATGTGTTTATCGGGAATTTTACATGATGAAAACGCTAATTAAACACCGCTAATTGCATACGTGTACACGTTGCCGATAAGCGGTGTTGTTTTCATTCGGCTATGTTAGCAAAGGGAAACATTTTTCACAAAGGAACAGATCTTTATATACACGTTTTGAAAGGGGAAAAACGTATGGTAAATGTTGAAGAAATTCATCCAACAGAAAAACCGGGAGTATATCGACCGAAACATCCTATTCGATTTGTGACAGCTTCTAGTTTGTTTGATGGTCACGATGTATCGGTAAATATAATGAGAAGAATATTACAAGCAAGCGGTGCTGAAGTAATCCATCTCGGACATAATCGCTCTGTGGAAGAGGTTGTCAATGCAGCGATTCAGGAAGATGCTCAAGCGATAGCCGTTTCATCTTATCAAGGCGGACATATGGAATACTTTAAATATATGTATGATTTATTAAGGGAGAAGGGTGCTCCGCATATTAAAATTTATGGAGGTGGAGGAGGGGTTATTTTACCTCGTGAAATTAAAGAACTCCATGAATATGGTATTGCGGGTATCTTTTCACCTGAAGATGGGATGCAGCTAGGTTTACAAGGTATGATTAATAAACAATTAGAAGGTGCCGATTTTTCTACTTTGAAAGAAAACCCTATTGAATTACTTCAAAAACTTTCAACGAATACGCCAGAAATATTAGCAAATTTAATTACAGCTGCTGAAATTGGAGGAGATGGGCAAACTGTTCAATTAATCAATGAAGCGCGGAAAAAATCGAAAAAGACACCTGTTTTAGGGATTACTGGAACTGGTGGGGCAGGGAAATCATCCTTGACAGATGAATTAATACGTCGATTTTTACGTGAATTTCCAGAGAAAAAGGTTGCCATTATCTCAGTAGACCCAACGAAGCAAAAAACTGGTGGGGCACTACTTGGTGACCGTATTCGAATGAATGCGATTTTCGATAATCGTGTTTATATGAGAAGTTTGGCAACTCGTGGTTCAAAAACAGAGCTTTCAAACGCTATTGGGGATGTTTTAGATATAGTAAAAGCAGCTGGATATGACCTGATCATTGTCGAAACGAGTGGTATTGGTCAAGGGGATGCTGAAATTACAAAATATACAGATCTATCCATGTATGTAATGACAAGCGAATTTGGTGCTCCATCCCAATTAGAGAAAATCGATATGATCGATTATGCAGACTTAATTGTTATTAATAAGTTTGAGCGGAAAGGTTCGGAAGACGCATTACGCCAAGTGCAAAAACAATACCAACGATCCCATGAACTATGGTCATTAGAGTTAGATAAAATGCCGGTATATGGAACGATTGCAAGTCAATTTAATGATAAAGGAACAAATTCGTTATTTGCCGCCCTTGTATCGAAAATAAATGAAAAATGCGGATACAATTGGAAAACATCCTATGAACAATTTATTAAAACACAAAAACAAGATGTGATTATTCCAAACGACCGACGATACTACTTAAGGGAAATAGTTGATACAGTACGTAACTATCATAAACAGGCTGCCCACCAAGTAGAATTAGGAAGAAAACTATATCAACTAGAAGGGGCAATTGCCCAAGTGTTAGAAAATTCACCAGAAGACGCCCTTGTCTCATCCCTTCAATCATTAGCAGAAGGGGTTAGAAATGTATTGTCTGCCGAGTCGAAGCAAATTCTTTCAAACTGGGAAAAACTAAAAGAAGACTATTCAGGTGATGAATTAGTTACAAAAATACGTGATAAAGAAATTCGGACTTTACTTAAAACGACATCCTTATCTGGAACAAAAATTCCAAAGGTGGCATTACCTAAATTCAAAGATTATGGTGAAATTTTACATTGGGTTTATGCTGAAAATGTACCCGGAGAATTTCCTTACACGGCTGGTGTATTTCCTTTTAAACGACAAGGGGAAGATCCAAAACGTCAGTTTGCTGGTGAAGGTACACCAGCACGTACAAATAAACGATTCCATTATTTATCTAAAGATGATGATGCAAAACGGCTATCTACAGCATTTGACTCCGTTACGTTATACGGAGAAGATCCCGATTACCGTCCGGATATTTACGGAAAAGTGGGAGAATCGGGTGTAAGTGTTTGTACATTAGATGATATGAAAAAGTTATATGATGGATTTGATTTATGTGCGCCATCTACTTCTGTTTCTATGACGATAAACGGTCCTGCACCAATCATTTTAGCAATGTTTATGAATACTGCAATTGATCAACAAGTTCAAAAGAAAGAAAAGGAATTAGGTCGTCCTTTAACGGTAGAAGAATTTATAGAGGTAAGAGAAAAAACATTGCAAGTAGTACGCGGAACAGTACAGGCGGACATATTAAAAGAGGATCAAGGACAAAATACATGTATTTTTTCTACGGAGTTCGCTTTACGTATGATGGGAGACATTCAACAATACTTTATCGATCACAAAGTGCGTAATTATTATTCCGTTTCAATATCCGGTTATCACATTGCTGAAGCAGGAGCCAACCCGATTTCTCAGCTAGCTTTTACGTTAGCTAATGGCTTTACGTATGTAGAATATTATTTAAGTCGAGGAATGAACATTGACGACTTTGCACCTAATCTATCATTCTTCTTCTCCAATGGATTAGATCCTGAATATACTGTAATCGGTCGAGTAGCTCGCCGAATTTGGGCGATTGTAATGCGAGACAAATATGGTGCAAATGAACGATCTCAAAAATTGAAATATCATGTTCAAACGTCTGGGCGGTCTTTGCATGCTCAGGAAATCGATTTTAATGATATTCGAACAACATTACAAGCATTAATGGCCCTTCAAGATAATTGTAATTCTCTTCATACAAATGCTTATGACGAAGCGATTACAACACCTACCGAAGAATCCGTACGAAGAGCGATGGCCATACAAATGATCATTACAAAAGAACACGGTCTATCTAAAAATGAAAATCCTCTACAAGGGGCATTTATAATAGAAGAGTTAACGGATTTAGTAGAGCAAGCCGTTTTGGAAGAATTTGAACGGATCAATGATCGGGGTGGGGTTCTCGGTGCGATGGAGACCCAATACCAACGGGGCAAAATACAAGAGGAATCAATGTATTATGAACATCTTAAACATTCTGGTGAGTTACCAATTATCGGTGTAAATACTTACTTAAATCCTAATCCTCCTTCTGCTGAGGATATTGATAGTATGGACATTGCTCGAGCTTCGAAGGAAGAAAAAGAATTACAAATCACCAATTTACAAAGTTTCCAAGAAAGACATAAAGAAGAGTGTGAAGCATCACTTAATAAATTAAAAGAAACAGCTCTTTCAGGAGGAAATATTTTTGAACAGCTGATGGAAACGGTTCGAGTAGCTAGCCTTGGGCAAATAACGAAAGCTCTATACGAGGTTGGCGGGCAATATAGAAGAAATATGTAGGAATAATGAATCGGGCGCTTGCGAGGAAAGGTTTATAATGCAAGCGCTTTTTTTAGGTAAGTCGGATTATTTTTTTATCTTATTTAAGCTTATTTTCAGTAAGAATAGACTACTTTTATCATGAATTTTCTTAAAATGGTATCTATAAGGAATTTTTACATAAAAAATGGTAGTAATAACTGCACAAAATTTTTAAATTTAGCTATAATGAATGGGACAGAAAGGAAGGGTTGCAATTGATAAAACAATATTTACATTACATATTGATATTAGGATGTCTCATTGCAACTTTCTTTTTGTACAATAAGCAGTTAGGGTCTATTCCGCTACTAATTTTATCAGGTGTAATGTTTTATATAGGCATTCGAGAAATTTATAAAATAAAAAACAGTAAATGAAACTAGCATAGTGTATAACACTTTGTATATAATGGATATTATGCTTAAGATATGTAAAATCTTTGTTCAGTAAAATACTCTTGGATATGATATATTTACTTATGTTTACAATGAAAAGAATGAACAAAGATAAAGCCTCAAATTGTGTTGCAGATTTCCCCATTGGAAGTTATGCTTTATAAGCACTTAATAAATAAAAAGTACTTTCCATAAAAAATCGGAAATTTTAAGGCAACGAAGATGAGGCAAAATTGATTGCATTATGAAAAGAAAGGACGTGCACGGGTTGGATATTCGTGAAATGACAAAAGAACAATTAGCAGAAGAATCGTTAATTGACTTAGCTTATGCAATTTTAGAAGAGAGTAAAACACCGATTGTATTTGCAGATTTACTTAAAGAAATCCAAAATTTAAATGGTTTATCGGATGAAGAAATACAAAATAGACTTGTACAATTTTATACAGATATGAATATCGATGGCCGTTTCCTTTTAAACCATGAAAATGCATGGGGTTTACGTGAATGGTATAAAATTGAAACAATTGAAGAGGAAACAGCACCAACTGTTAAAGCTCGTAAACGTAAATCAAAAGCTGCGATTGATGAAGAAGAAGACTTAATCGTTGATGAAGATGATTTAGTATTTGAAGAAGACTTCGAAGAATTCGTAGATGATGAAGTTGACGAAGATGAGGAAGAAGATTTAGATTTCGTTGAAGAAGAAATCGATGGTATTGACGAAGTAGATGTTGATGCAGATATCGATGACGAAATCATTGATGAGGAAGATGGTTTTATCATTGATGACGATGAAGTTGAAGAAGACATCGAGGACGAAGAAGAAGAAAAATAAATTTTCTAATTTTTCTCTTTTAGTTTAAAGGTCTTGACTTATTTTATCGTTCCATATAATCTTTTACTTGGGCTCCATTAAAAATGGAGATTGACCGTGATAAATGACACGCTCCCCCTGCAAACCATTGCAGGTGGAGCGTTTTTTTGTTTTTTCCATTAGAAGTACGGGATACTCTCCAAATATCGGCTTAATGAACTTTTACCAATTTGGTTCAGTAAACAGGTATGCAAATCAAAGGGTGACTAAATAATTTTGGTTTAAATTTTTTATTTAGGAATGGATGATTATGTATACACTGAATACGAGTTCTCAAGCCTTATTTATAAACTGCATTGAAGTAATGAGGAGGATTTTGCAAATGACGAAGTATATTTTTGTAACAGGTGGGGTTGTCTCTTCCCTTGGTAAAGGGATTGTCGCATCATCGTTAGGACGATTATTAAAAAACCGTGGATTACAAGTAACAATCCAAAAATTTGACCCATATTTAAATATTGATCCTGGTACGATGAGTCCTTATCAACACGGTGAAGTATTTGTAACAGATGATGGCGCAGAAGCTGATTTAGACTTAGGTCACTATGAGCGCTTTATCGATATTAATTTAGGAAAACATTCAACAGTAACTTCTGGTCGTGTGTACCAATCTGTTCTTGCGAAAGAACGCCGTGGTGATTATAACGGTAAAACGGTTCAAGTTATTCCTCATGTAACGAATGAAATTAAAGACCGCATCCAACGTGCAGGGAGAGAAACAAGTGCTGATATCGTCATTACTGAAGTTGGTGGAACAGTAGGGGATATCGAATCTCTTCCTTTCCTTGAAGCAATTCGCCAAATGAAATCAGACCTTGGTCATAACAATGTCATGTATATTCATTGTACGTTAATTCCATATATTGCGGCTGCTGGTGAATTGAAAACTAAACCAACCCAACATTCCGTAAAAGAATTACGTTCTTTAGGTATTCAACCAAATATTCTAGTTGTACGTACAGAGCATCCGGTATCAGATGAAATGAAAGATAAATTAGCTCTATTCTGTGATGTTACATCTCGTGATATTATTGAATCCCGTGACGCTGAAACTTTATATGATATTCCATTGAATTTACATGCTCAAGATTTTGATGATATCGTTCTTGAACATTTCGGTATTGAAGCACCTGAAGCTAATATGGATGATTGGAAACAACTTGTAAACAAAGTGAAAAGTCTTTCAAATAAAACACGTATTGCCCTTGTAGGGAAGTATGTAGAACTGCAAGATGCATATATTTCCGTTGTAGAGGCATTAAAACATGCAGGTTATGTTTATGACTCTGAAATTGAAGTAGATTGGATTAACGCTGAACATGTGAACGCTGATAATGTTCATGAATTATTAAAAGATGCTGATGGCATTTTAGTACCAGGTGGATTTGGTGATCGTGGTATTGAAGGGAAAATTTCTGCCATTCAATATGCTCGTGAAAACGATGTACCATTCTTAGGAATTTGTTTAGGTATGCAATTGGCAACAATCGAATTTGCTCGTAACGTACTTGGATTAGAAGGTGCACATTCCACTGAGCTTAATAAGGAGACACCATATCCAATTATCGACTTCCTACCAGATCAAAGTGACGACATTGATTTAGGTGGTACATTACGTTTAGGATTATATCCTTGTAAATTAAAAGAAGGTTCTCGAGCTATGGCAGCTTATGATGATGAACTTGTTTATGAACGTCACCGTCACCGTTATGAATTTAATAATGAATTCCGTGAAGCGATGGAGGCGGAAGGTCTTGTATTCTCAGGGACAAGTCCTGATAATAAATTAGTTGAAATTATCGAATTACCAGAGAAAAGATTCTTCTTAGCATGTCAATTCCACCCAGAATTTATTTCTCGTCCGCAACGTCCACAGCCATTGTTCCGTGAGTTTGTTGGCGCTGCATTTAATAATCGCTAAAAAATGAATTAGAAAGTGCTCTGCACAAATGAAGGAACTTCAACATTTGAGCATAGTCATTTACTTGATCCAATAAAGGGGCTAACCAAAAAGTGATTTTTCACTTTAGGTTAGCCCTTATTTTTGTCATCAAAATTAATAAGATGGCACGGCAGGGAAATTTTTAAAACCCTTGTCTAAAAAGCCAATTTTCACATAAATTTTTCCATTGTCCAACGATTTCATCCTTTTCTGCAAGGCCAAGTCCGTGGCGGCCATTTGGGAAAATATGCATTTCGTAAGGAATATTCCATTTCGATAAAGCTGCAGCATATAAAAGACTATTTTCAACAGGAACTGTGCCATCGTCCGCCGTATGCCATAAAAACGTTGGAGGCGTGTGGGGAGAGACGTTTAACTCATGGGATAATTGAGCACGTAGTTCATCAGTGGGATTTTCTCCTAATAAGTTATGGAGGGATCCTTCATGAAAATGCTTTAAAAAGGAAATAACGGGATAACAAAGTATTGCAAAGTTCGGTCGGCTGCTCTCCTGATCTATTTTATCAATCGGAGGATAAGCATGAAAACTGGATAGGGTAGAAGCAGAAGCAACTAAATGACCTCCGGCAGAAAAACCAAGAATGGCAATCTTTTGTTTATCGAGGTTCCACTCCTTAGAATAAAATCGCACAAAACGAATCGCACGTTGGATATCTGCCAATGGAACAGGGTGTTTATATGGAGCTACTCGATAATTTAATACAAAGGCAGAGATTCCTAGCTTGTTTAACCATTTTGCAACGGGTTCCCCTTCATGATTTGCACGACGCTGATAGCTTCCACCGGGACAAATGATGATAGCACCACGACTAACGGAGTGTTCAACTAGATAGGGAATCAATGTAGGAACATCTTCAATGTTTTCTAAATTTGTATTTGGCCATAGTAGATGAGTCATATAATAACCTCTCTTTTATACATGATTTTTAATTTTGGAAGGTCCAAAAAATCACAAAGTATAAATTGCTATTCCTCCGTTTGAATGATTAATGTTTGGAACCTTAATTGCCTTCCTCTGTTTTGTGGTCATTTTAAATTTTAGGTGAAATCATCTTTGAAAATAATTAAAGATTTTAAGATGAATGAGTAAAATTTTAAGGTAAATAGAAACTTTGATTGAGAGTCGGGAAGGATTGAATTACACTATCTTTAACTTTTGTTATATTTAGGTAATTGAAATGATAGCGCTAACATGAATATAGGGGGATAGTTGTTATGAAAAAAAAGTATGTCATTTGCGGTGTTAGTAACCGGGCATTACAAATGTTTATCGGTCCAATGATTAACGAGTTTTCAAAGGAAAGTGAGATTGTGGGTCTCCTAGACTCCGACCTTTATCGTTTTACGATATGTAAACAAAAATATCCACTTCTTAAACATGTTCCAACGTTTTCTGCGAATCAATTTGAAACAATGATTGAACAAACAAAGCCAGATTATGTCATAGTTGCGGGCAGGGATGATACCCATGTTGAATACATTTTAAAAGCGTTACGAATACAAGTTAATGTGATTACAGAAAAGCCAATGGTGACAAACGCCAAAGATGCTTATAAAGTTATGCAGGCTGAAGCAGAAAGTAATGCAAGTGTCATTGTCACGTTTAACTATCGATATAGCCCATTCCATCGGAAAATCAAAGAAATGATTCTTGAAGGCAAGGTTGGCAGAATTACGTCTGTTGATTTAAATTGGTATATTGATACTTTCCATGGCTCTAGTTATTTTAGAAGGTGGAATCGAGATCGAAAGCTTTCAGGAGGATTGTCCGTTCACAAATCAACCCATCATTTTGATCTAGTGAATTGGTGGTTAGATCAAAAACCGGAAGAAGTGTTTGCCTATGGGGACTTGTATTATTTTGGTCCGGAAGGGGAATTAAACCCTCGGAAGAAAGCAAGTCGCTTTTGTGGAAACTGTGATGATCAAAGGAACTGTGCTTATCATAAACGTTGGAATCCACGTAGTGGTTCTAATTCTGTGAGGGATGATCATCTTCTGGCGGGGGTTTATGAGGAAATTCCTTATACGAATTACAGACCTGATGCTTGTATTTACGATGAAGAGATTAGTATTGAAGATACTTATGTGGCCGTGGTGAAATATGATGGAGGAAGTTTACTAAGCTATTCGATTAATTTTTCCGCTCCATATGAAGGATATCGTCTTGCTATCAATGGAACAAAAGGGCGAATTGAGACAACTGAATTCCATGAACCCTCAAGAATCCACTTTAACTATCCTGAGCAAACAATCGATTATTTTCCGTTGTTCGGAGCAAAAGAAACAATTGAACTCGTCAAAAATCCAGGAGGCCACGGAGGTGGTGATCCAATCTTGCTAGAAGATCTTTTCCTAGGTCCTGACCCATCCCGGAACTATCCAATTTTAGCTGGCTCAGAAGCAGGGGCATATTCGATTGCCATTGGAGAAGGGGTATGGAGGTCTGTCAAAGAAGGAAAGCCTATTAAAATAAAAGAATTATTATTCCAACAAGAGAAAGTGACGAATCATTGTACTAAATGATAAGGAAATCTCGCAACTAGAAACAGAAAAAATTCTCCACTCCTATATTACTAGAATAGTAGCAACAAACTTTTAGTTGCGAAAAGAATTTTCTAAAAAATCTTAAAATTTTTACCAATCATCTTAAAATCTTTAATTATTAAAGAAACCGTTTTCATTTACAATTGTCATTAGGAAGGAGGAAACTAAATGAGTTATTCACAAGGATTTCCTGAAACTGCTGTAAACAGTAAAAAAGTGGAACATAAAAAGAAAATAAAAAAAGATAAATGGGTACCTTATCTTTTTATTTTGCCATCATTTCTCATTATTTTAGGTTTTCTGTTTTACCCAATAGCAACTGTATTCTACTATAGCCTTCAAAACTATGATGTTTCTGCACCTTATTATAATAGTTTTGCAGGACTTGATAATTTTATAAAAATCTTTACACAAGACGAAATGTTTATTCCGAGTTTAATTAACAGTTTGAAATGGGTTGTTTCAGAAGTCGGTCTTCAATTAATTTTTGGTATGATTTTAGCTTTATTGCTGAACCAAACCTTCAAATTTAGAGGGCTAGCACGGGCGGTTGCCTTTATTCCATGGGCGATTTCAGGCGTACTTGCTTCCGTTATGTGGTCAATGATGTTCAATGAACATATGGGGGTTATCAATGATTTGCTTATGAAATTGGGACTCATTGACGAACCGATGGCATTTTTAGCAAGTACATCAACCGCTTTTGGATCTGTTGTAATCGCTGAGTTATGGAGGGGAATTCCTTTCTTCGCGATTACTCTATTAGCTTCCTTACAAAGTATTCAGAACGAATTATATGAAGCTGCAAGAGTGGATGGTGCAAGTAGATGGAAAACGTTTATTTATGTCACTTTGCCACAACTCAAAAATACAATTATTTTAACAACATTATTAAGGGTTGTTTGGGAATTTAATAACGTCGATCTACTATTCAATTTAACAGGCGGTGGTCCTGCCCATTCTACAACAACACTAACAATGTATATTGCTGATTTAGCTGTACACGGAAGTAATTTCGGTTATGGTTCAGCATTAACGGTTGTTTCCTTTGGTATTCTATTAATCTTTGCCATCCTTTACTTGAGGCTATCCCGTTATGAAAAGGAGTGATTTGAAGGATGTTTTCAACTAATAAAAAACTAGATAAAATCTTAACTTTATATCTTCCGCTAACGTTAATGCTTAGCTTTACCTTATTTCCAATTTATTGGACAATCAATACAGCATTGAAACCAGAGGGAGATATTCTTAAGCGTCCACTCGAATACTTACCAGCCAATCCGACAGTTGAAAATTTTGTATATGCCTGGACGAACATTGGATTTGCCACTTTTTTTAAAAATAGCTTAATCGTCGGGATATGTACGGTTATCGTTGTTCTGATTTGTTCTACTTTATCTGGTTATGCTCTAGCTAGATATAATTTTAAAGGGAAAAAGGGTTTCATGCTGATGCTATTATGTACTCAGTTTATCCCGCGGGCAATGATGATTATTCCATTATTTATTATCTTTAAAAATTTAGGGTTAATTAGTCATCCGCTTTCTCTAATCATTACGTATACAGCCGTTGAGATTCCATTTACAACGATACTTATGTCAGGATTTATCTCAAATGTTCCAAAGGAATTGGAAGAAGCGGCCATGATTGATGGATGTTCTAAACTGCAAGCATTACGCCATGTCGTCTTTCCATTGCTAATGCCGGGGATTGTAGCAACAGGGGTATTTACATTTATTTATACTTGGAATGAATTTTTATTAGCCTTGATGCTAACGAATCAACAATCCAAATTCACGCTTCCTGTTGGTTTAAGTTCGATGATGGGCGAGTTTAACGTTAATTATGGGGCATTGGCAGCTGGAAGTGTTATTGCTTTAATTCCTGCGGTTATATTATTTGCCTACGCACAAAAGCACCTTGTCAATGGGATAGGTGGAGCTGTCAAAGGTTAATTTTGTAATAAATAAAATGATGAAAAGGAATAGGGGGAAAACATCATGTTTATGAAAAGGGGAAAATACAAAAGTTCTATTTTAGCGTTATCAATTGTTTCAGGTTTACTGCTTGCGGGGTGCAACGGTGATGATGAAGCACCTTCAGCATCAAATGACTCAAACAATAATTCAGATGAGCCTGTAACAATAACTTTCTGGGATGAAAATGCAAGTCCAGAGCGAACACCGTTATGGGAAGAAATTATTAAACAGTTCGAAGATGCAAACCCAAATATTGACGTTGAGTATGTAGGGATTCCAAATAAATCCGCTAAATCCAAATATGATGCGGCAATCGCTGCAAATGATACGCCGGACGTTGGATCAGTTCAAACAACTTGGCTTCCAGAATTCTCTATCCGTGAAGCATTATTACCTCTTGATGAGTATTTTGAAGGATCTGAATTAAAGGATAAAATTAATGCAAGTGCAATTGAATTTAATAAGAAGATTACACAAGATGGTAAATTGTATGGAATTCCTTATGCCCAAAACTTAGATACAATCTGGATTCGTACAGATTGGTTTGAGGAAGCAGGAGTAAAAGAACCAGAAACATTTGATGAATTCTTTACTGCAATTGAAAAAATGACGGATAAAGAAAATGGTCGTTATGGCTACACAATCCGCGGTGGGGCAGGGGGATCCTTCCAGCTACAGCGTTTAATGTTTGCTTACAGTGGTTTAGATTATTTTGATGAAGACGGAAAAGTAAATATCAATGACCCTAAACATGTTGAATTTGTAGAAAAATATTTATCTTACTACGAAAAGTTCACTCCTAAGAGTGATATTACAAATGGTTATAAAGAAATGATTGCAGGTTTTGATACTGGTGTTGTTGCTATGGTACACCATAATGTTGGTTCTTACGGAGAGCATAAAAAATCATTAGAAGAAGGGACATTTAAGACGATTCCACTTCCTAAGACAGAGGAAGGCAAATATGTTGCTGAAGGTGGAAACGCTGTCAATATAGCAGTATTCAATAGTACAAAACATCCTGATGCTGCTTGGAAATTTGCTGAGTTTGTTAACTCTCCAGAAGCACAAAGTTTATGGAATGAATCCACTGGGCAAATCCCAACAAACACGGATGTATTGGATGACGAGTGGGTACAAAATGCTCAACATATTAAAGTAGCATTTGAAGTGTATGAAAACCCTGAAACAAAGCTATATGAACCACCATTCTATTTACCAGATTATCGCTCGATTCTTGATAATTTAGTAGACCCTGGTATCCAGCAAGTGATGAGTGGACAAAAGTCGGCAAAAGATTTCTTAGATGAATGGGCTAAAGCAATTGAAGAGTCAAAAGAGAAATACGACCAGACGTTTAATAAATAAATATGATGTAAAGTTCATTCAGTAGAAAATATCTCTACTGGATGAATTTTTTGAAAGATTTAAGTAATACATTTATATCCATTTGTTTTTCACTATTGATAATGGAAGAAGCCTGTAACAATCAGCCTAATTCAAATCAATTTAGGTGAAATCACTTTCAAGAAAAGGAGAATGAACAATGGGAGAGACAACGAATACAATCGCTACAAAAACGCCATTGGTGATGGCGGAAAAGGCATGCCAAGCTTTAATGAAAACATTTCATCCTGAAGAACTGCCTCCCGCTAAATCCTTTCACTATCATCAAGGTGTTTTTCTATATGGAATGTACAGAGTTTATCAAGAAACGGGTAAAAGGGAATATTTCGACTATATTAAAGGCTATTTTGATTGTTTAATTGATGAGTATGGAAATTTATGCTTCGCAAGAGATGAGCTTGACTCAACGATGGCGGGAATTTTGTTGTTTCCATTATATGAAGAAACAAAAGATCCAAGGTATATGATTGCCGCTAAGCGATTAAGGAGTGCGTTAGATACGCTAAATAGAACGTCAGAAAATGGCTTCTGGCATAAAGAGAAATATCCATATCAAATGTGGTTAGACGGACTCTTCATGGGCGGACCATTCATGGTACTTTATAGCCAGCATTTCCATGAGGAAGAATTAATTCAAACCGTTCTTTTACAAGAAAAATTAATGAGAAAACATATGACAGACGACAAAACGGGTTTGCTCTACCATGCGTGGGATGAAAAGAAAGTTCAGCCATGGGCGAATGCTGAAACAGGATGTTCACCAGAATTTTGGGGGCGTTCTCTCGGATGGTATGGTACGGCATTGATTGACTTGTTAGAGTTTTTAGGGGATCGAAAACGAGGACAAGAGCAATTAATTTCATCTCTTCAAAACTTCATTCCAGCAATTGCTAACTTCCAAGATGACAAAACGGGTTTATGGTATCAGATTGTCGATAAAGGTAGTTTAGAAGATAATTGGCTAGAATCCTCTTGTTCTGCCTTGTTTCTTTATTTCATATCGAAGGCAATTGAGCATGGTTTAGTCGATGATTCCTATCGTGGAGTAGCGGATAAAGCTTATAAAGGATTGTTAGAGCATATGGTAGAAGAAAAAGATTCAACACTTATATTAAGTGGAATTTGTATCGGTACTTCAGCTGGAGTATATGACTACTATGTGGATCGCCCAACATCTGAAAATGATTTACATGGTATGGGTGCGTTTATTTTAGGAAGTATGGCGTATTATGATCTTATAAAAGAATAACTGAATTGAAGAGATGACAGGTTAGTCAGGTAGTTTTAGACTAACGGAAACCCATAATATTATTCGAGGAAATGCTATTCGTCAAATGGAATCTAATTAGTTATAATAATTTCTCTGTGAAAATAGATAACCCTTGGAGCAATGATTGGATTGTTAATTCAATAACAGCGCAATTTGTTAAAAGGAAGACTTATATAAATGATTTTTGATTTTATTGGGGGATCTTACAAGGATCCAATTACAATAACATGGAATTTGGCCAAAGCATTCGATGTGATATCACAACGAGTGCTTTTTTCTTTCCTTTGTGTACCGTTGGAAAACTGCCAATACCAATAACAGAAGGCATACTAAGAAGAACGCTTAGATTGGCAGATAGGGTTGTTAAGTATAGTGAAAATTTAGTATATTTAGAATAAAGAAATAGATTAACCGCTTACATCATTGTTTAGATAGAAGAGAAGGGGGTGAACTGATGACAAAAATAAAGAACTTATTTCAGAAATATTTCCTATACTCCATTAAATCAACGATTAACACTCTCTATTTACCTATCATTATTATTTTTATATCCATTTCCGGATGGGTGTCTTCGATGCTTGCAACAGCACAAATTGAAGAAAATGCATATAAAAATGTCAATGATACAATTTTTCAAACAAAAAATTATTTAGACTATATGCTTTCAGATGTTTTTCAACAATTAGTATCTGTTTCGAGTAACCCGAGAATATTAAATTTAGTTGGAACTGAGAGAGCAGAAATTAAACCAGAGTATTACGTGGAAATTGATAAGAGTTTGCAACATGTATATTCCCGATATAACGTCATCATTGAATCCGTCCTCATTGATCTAAACCAAGGGGAGTTTTCCCTTTATCACAGTGATTATAATTCGAATCCATCCATTTCGTATGAGGATTATTTTAATCTATATGAAGGAAGCAAAGAAGGATTTTATTGGAGAAATATGCATCAAGATGAAATTTTTAATACAAATGATCAAGTAATTTCTTTATTTAGATTAATCGAGAGGGGCCCCTCGTCTGATAGAGGAATTATCCTATTTAATCTTCGAGATGATTACTTTGAACAAGTGTTGAACAAATCGTTAATTGGAGAAAATGGCTATTTAACACTTATTAGCCCCAATGGAAAATATGAATCGAAAGACGTTAAATCAGAATATCAGTTAGATGACAAAACGCTTCATTCACTTCAACATACTGAAGATGAAAGCGGAGAATTCTCATATGAAAGCGTTGCCGGAGAAGATATGATTGTAATCTATGACACTATCGAGGCAAATAAGTGGAAATTGGCGGCTGTTGTTCCTGAAAGTGAAATATTAAATAAAGTAAATTACATAAAACATGCTACTGTTTTTTTCATATTAGTAATGATTGTTAGTGCGATTTTTTTAACTTCCTTAGTTGGAAAATATATCTCAAAACCATTTGAAAAAATGGCAAAGCAAATGCGTACGATTAAAAGGGAAAGTCTTGCTTTATATGATGAATCGTCTGGTCCAGAAGAAATGAAAATACTTCATAACGGGTTTAAAGAGTTACTTTTACGAACGCAAACATTGATGGAACAAATTCAGTTAGAACAGGAGGAGAAAAGGCAATTAGAATTTGCGATTATGCATGCGCAAATTAATCCTCACTTTCTTTATAATACACTTTATTCGATAAAAGGATTATGTGATATGGGATTAAATAAGGATGCAAGCCGAATGATCAGTGCCCTCTCAAGCTTCTTTCGTATAGGAATTAGCAAGGGAAAGGAGATTATTCCGATTAAAGATGAGATTGAACATATTGAGCATTATTTATTCATCCAGGAAATGCGGTATGGAGATGACTTCTCCTACGAAATTAACATTGAAGAAGATATTTTATCCTATAACATTATTAAACTTTCATTACAGCCATTAATTGAAAACGCCATTTATCATGGAGTAAAGCAGAGAAGAGGTCAAGGGAGGATTACGATAAAAGGCTATCAGACAGGAGATACGATTCACCTAGAGGTGGCTGATAATGGGAATGGCATTGAAGAAGAAAAATTAGTAGAGATTTTAAAAGAAATGGAAGCTTCTTTTCAAGAGAAAAAGAGTTTTATTGGGATTGGGTTAAAAAGTGTAAATGAGCGAATTAAAATTCACTTTGGAAAAGAATATGGTTTGCATATATCAAGTAAATTAGGTCAAGGCACAGTGGTGAGCATTCTGATTCCCAAAACAAAGGGGGAGATTAACGGAAATGTATAAAGTGATTGTTGTCGAAGATGATCGCATTATTCGTCGTGGGATTTGTCAGTCAATTAATTGGGATGAACATGGATTTGTTGTTGCAGGGGAAGCGGGAGATGGTGAGGTGGCACTCGGACTAATTGAAAAAGAACAACCCCAAGTCGTCATCTCAGATATAAATATGCCCTTTATGGACGGGTTAGAAATGGCAAAAAAAATAAGAGAAATTAGTCCGGAAACGAGAATTATTTTTCTAACAGGCTTCGAAGATTTTAAATATGCTCAACAAGCAGTGAAACTAAAAGCATACGATTATTTATTAAAGCCAGTGGACTCAGAGCAATTGCTACATAAAGCAAAAGAGGCAGCAGAAGATTGGGAACAGGAAAATAAAAAGGAAAAAAGAATTATGGAATCTTTGCCGTACCTTCAGCAGAAATTTTTTCAAGAGTTGATGAAGGGAGAAGGGGAGTGGATGGATATCGAAGAGGAATTAGCTGAGCTTGGGGTTGAATTAGAAGGACCCGAATTTGCAGCAGTACTGCTTCATTCTCCTATCGGATTTCATGATGAATGCAAACGAAAGATGACAGAGATAACTTCTTCCTTTTTTTCGCAAAGAAACTTTATTGCCATCCATATCGATCCTAATGAATTCGCCATTCTGTTATCTTTGGAAGACGAAAATGATGTAAGGAAGGGACAGCTTGTACAACAATTATTTGATTGTTGTCATTCCGTCAAACATTCTATAACAATTACACTTGGTAGAACCTATCCAAATTTATTTGAGCTGGGCAAATCATTGCTTGAATCACGTTTAGCAATGGATTTGAGACATATTATGGGAATAGGTAAAGTATTTTCTTTTGAAGATACCGTTTCAAGTAAGGAAGAAACGGAAAGTCGTTTAAAAGAATTGGAATTTGAATTAGAAAATCATATTAAGTTAGGAATACCTGAAAAGGTAAGTGAAACGCTTCATCAATTAAATGAAGCAATTATAGAAAAAAAATCCGTGCCGTTAACTGAATTAAAAATTATCGCATTAAAGTTTAGTACGATGCTCTTTTTTGAAGTTGAAAAGTGGAAAAAAGAGGAGATTAAAAGTTTTAGTTCATCGGATGTTTATCAAAATATTATAAAAATGGAAACCTTATCGGAAATGATGGGAATTTTAAACCGACTTATTCAACAATGGTCTGATGAAATGAATAAAAAAGAAGACAAGAATCATTTTAGCCATGTTGATCAGGCAATTATGTACATGAAAGAACACTTCCAAGATAGCACCTTAACATTAAAAAAAGTAGCTGAATTTATCCATGTTAGTGCTCCGTATTTAAGCAATCTATTTAAACTGGAAAAAGGAATCAATTTTGGAGATTTCCTATTGGAGATACGGATGAAGAAGGCGATGGAAGAATTGCGTAATGGTGATAAGAAAACCTATGAAGTTTGTGAAAAAGTTGGCTATAATAATCCCCAATATTTTAGTATTTGTTTTAAAAAATATACTGGTTATACACCTGCCGAGTACAAAAAGCAGTTTAAATAAAATCAACGGATATAAATTAAAGGGCATGCCCCAACTTAACATTTGTTGAGTTATAAGGGGTCTGTTCTTTTTTCTCTTTTTAGTAGTTTGTAAGGATGATTCGAAGGGTCGCAAAACACTTCATATCCTTTTATGGTCCTCGTTCTATTTTAGAAACTTTTCTACGATTGCATCTCCGCAAAAATTTAAAAATCTTTCCCCATATTCCTTTGTAAGTTTTTCCATACATGTATAAAAATCTTAAGATAATGGTTTAAGATTTTAAGATGTTTGTTAAATCAAATTGTAATCCCTTTCATGGATTTATATACTCAACGTATAAGTTTGTATATTCTAAAAATTCTTAATTAATTGCCGCGTTTGGGGTGACATGATGAAAAAATGACTATACTCCCAGCAGGCGGATTTGGATCCTGATTTTGTGAAGGCAGTAAGGGGACCACTTCCACAAATTAATCCTATGCCTACTGCTGGAATCGACTTAGAAAATGTCGATATTTGGATTCGAAAAATGATTGTGTCACTGTTGGAGTCCGGGGAGTTTAATAGCCTCAGCAAAAAACGGATGATTTTGCTAAGATTACAGAATACACAACAGAATATATAAATAAAGTCAAAACTGCTCGAGAGGTTTCAAAATGAAAAAAATTATAACGCTAGGAGAAATTTTACTTCGATTGTCAACAGAGGTTGGAAAACGACTTTCCCAAGCCGATCAACTAGCTTTGAACTACGGCGGTGCAGAAACGAATGTCAGTGTATCTTTGGCAAATTTCGGGTATGATGTTTATTTTGTTAGTAAAGTACCTGACAATCCTCTTGGATTAGCTGCAGAAAGACACTTGAAAATGAACGGTGTCCGAACAGAATTTTTATTAAAAGGCGGAGAGCGATTAGGTACGTATTATGTTGAATCAGGTGTTGGAGCTAGAAGTGCACAAGTAACCTACGATCGAAAGCATTCTAGCTTTACACAAATAATTTGTGAGGAAATCCAGTTTGATAACATTTTTCAAGATGCTGATCTATTCCACGTTACTGGTATTACACCTGCACTTTCACCTAGTTTAGTAGAGTTAACTTTAATAGCTTTACAAAAGGCAAAGGAAAAGGGTGTAATAACAAGCTTTGATTTTAACTATCGTTCTAAATTATGGAGTCATCAGGAAGCAGCAGAAACAATTAAACGCTTTCTTCCCTATGTGGATATTTGTTTCTGTGGAGAATTAGATGCTACTTACTTGCTTGGTATTGATAAAGCATCGGAATCAATGGAAAATACGGATAGACTTATGTTTTATTACGAAACTATTCGAAAAAAATATCCGAATATTCAATTTTTCGCTTCAACATTTCGAGATGTACTTTCAGCATCAACGAATACATTACAAGGAAATCTTTTCGTGGATGGAGCTTTATACCAGTCGAAAATTTATCAAATTGATCATATTGTCGATCGGGTCGGTGGTGGGGATGCCTTTGTCGCAGGAATGTTATATGGAATCCTTGAACTAACATCATTAAAGGAAGCGGTTACATTTGCAACTGCAGCATCGGTCTTAAAGCACACTGTTCTTGGTGACTGTAACACTTTCTCACCCGAAGAGATTAAGACCTATGCAAATCAAGTGCCAGGGAAAATTGTGCGGTGAACCATTCGAATGGAGGGATATTCAAAATGGAAACTCGTTAGGCAAATCATCCAGAGGAAATGAAAAGATATAACACAGATGAGATTGAATCATTTTGGGCAATGTGTGGGGAAAACATCACCTATACAGACATGGATCACGTAAAAATGGAGGATTTAAGATAAATAAAAACTAGATTACTGAACAAGGGAAACCTTTCTTGAATCTAAACAGCTTTTCTAATAATAAATTACGACTAGTGAGATAAACAATTTTAAAAGGGTTTGGTTCAAGGTTAAGGGACAGATTCTTTTTTAGAATAGGAGGAGAGAGAAGGTGAGCCTAAATATTGGAATCAGAGCTCATGATATTGACAACCTTCCATTAGAAGAATTAGTAAGTGTGATTGCTAGTAAAGGATTAACCGCTGTTCAATTGGCACTAGGGAAATCATTTAGGGAGATGAATACTTCATTAGGTAGTTTGAGTCCTGGTTTTGCCCATCATATTGGAAGCGTTTTTAAACAAAAAGGGATTCAAATTGCCATTTTAGGCTGTTATATTAACATGATTCACCCAGACTGTCATGTAAGAAGAAAGGAACTTGAACGATTCAAGGAGCATATTCGATTTGCGAGAGATTTTGGCTGCAGCATTGTAGGAACGGAGACGGGAAATGTTAATCCAGACATCGTGTATACAGAGGAAAATTTTAAGGAACAACCATTTTATGAAGTAGTCGAAAGTGTTAAAGAACTTGTGGAAGAGGCAGAGAAATTTGGCGTGATTGTAGGAATAGAAGGGGGAATTAATCATCCGATTCATACACCACAGCGAATGAAACGGTTACTTGAAGAAATTCCTTCCAATCATCTACAAGTCATCTATGATCCTGCTAATTTTATTTCAATGGATAATTACGAACATCAAGAAGAGGTTATTCAAGAAGCAATCGAGCTGTTTGGAGACAAGATTGTCGCCCTTCATGCAAAGGATTTTATTATTGAAAATAATTGGGTCAAAATCGTACCAGTAGGGCAAGGTTTGTTAAATTATGAGGTTATTTTTAAAAGTATAAAACAGAAAAAACCCTTTCTAAATGTTTTGATGGAAGGGACAAGAGAACCTTATATCGATGGCAGTATGAAGTATTTAAAGGAAAAATATTCCAACATAAAATGAATAGAACAAATATATTCCCTTTAATAAATCGAAAAGGCTGGTGTTTATATGCGAAATTTCATGGATGAAAATTTTTTACTAAATAATGAAACCTCCGTTACTTTATATAACGACTATGCAAAGAATATGCCTATTATTGACTATCATTGCCATTTAAGTCCTAAAGAAATTTATGAGAATAAAAAATTCAAAAATATTACAGAAATCTGGTTATATGGTGACCATTATAAATGGCGATTAATGCGAGCAAATGGCATTGAGGAAGAGTATATTACGGGCAAAGCTAGTGATTACGATAAGTTTCTGGCATGGGCTAGAACCCTTCCGATGACAATTGGAAATCCAGTATTTAACTGGACTCACTTAGAACTTCAAAGATTTTTTGGAATAAATGAGCTTTTAAACGAAGAAACTGCCCCCGCTATTTGGGAAAAGGTAAATAGGTTATTAAATAGTGATGGTTTCCGCGCCAGGGATTTTATTAAAAAATCAAATGTGCGGGTCGTATGTACGACAGATGATCCTGTTGATAGTTTAGAGTATCATCTGCGTTTGCAAGAAGAAAGTGACTTTGATGTAAAAGTCTTACCTAGTTTCCGCCCGGATAAAGGACTTGAAATTAACCGTGACGGGTATCTAAATTGGGTGAAAACACTGGAAGGAATTTCAGCAATCCAAATTAAAAGTTATGGAGACTTCCTCCAAGCCCTTGAGTCAAGAGTTCGATCTTTCCATTCAGTAGGTGGTAGAGTTTCAGATCATGCAATCGATACGATGATGTATGCAGACACAACGTTAGAGGAAGTGCAACGGATTTTCGAAGAGGCTTTACAAGGTAAAAAAGTTTCCACTGAAGATGAAAAGAAATATAAAAGTTATACTTTAAGATTTTTAGGTAAGTTATATGCTGAATTAGGCTGGGCAATGCAGTTCCACATTAATGCCTTACGAAATAATAACGAAAGAATGTTTACAGTTTTAGGTCCGGACACAGGCTATGATTCCATTAATGATGAAGAAATCGCAAAACCATTGATACAGCTGTTAAATTCAATGGAGAAAGAAAATGCTCTGCCGAAAACAATTATTTATTCTCTAAATCCGAAAGATAATAACGTGATTTCCGCTGTAATTGGAAGCTTTCAAGGGGGAGGCATTCCTGGGAAAATCCAGTTCGGTACAGCTTGGTGGTTTAACGATAATAAGATAGGAATGCTTGAGCAAATGCAATCCTTAGCGAACATGGGTCTCTTTAGCCGTTTTATCGGTATGTTAACTGACTCCCGTAGTTTCTTATCCTATACACGACACGAATATTTTAGAAGATTAATCTGTTATCTAATTGGTGAGTGGGTAGAGCAGGGAGAAGTTCCAAATGATCCTGAATTCTTAGGGAAAATCGTTCAAGGAATTTCTTATTATAATGCAAAAGAATATTTTCAATTTGATTAAAGAGTAACGGAGACTATGAGCTAATAGGGATTGTAGACACGGATTAGTAGGAGAAAATCTAATTTCCCTAAGACAAGATTAATTGTTTAATAATGTGTCCCATTGTCTTAAAGTTCATCTATGCATTGTAAAAAGTGTTGATTTATGAGGAGAATATTCATGGAAAAATTAAACAAACAATTTGTAAAAAATTATCAAAAACGTCCGGAGAAAGTTTTGCAATTCGGGCAAGGTAATTTTTTAAGAGCCTTTATTGATTGGCAAATTGATGTGCTTAACGAGAATACAGACTTTAATGGCAGTGTGGTAGTCGTTCAGCCGCGCGGACAAGGAGCGGTTGAAAAGTTAAATGAACAGGATGGATTATTTACTCTTTATTTACAAGGGATAAAAGAAGGAAAACCTGTCAAAGAACATTCGACGATAAGTTGTATTAGCCGAGGTTTAAATCTTTTTAAACAATACGATGAGTATATGCAACTAGCCCATAATCCCAATCTTAGGTTTATTTTTTCTAATACAACAGAAGCAGGGATTGTCTTTAACGAAAATGATCAATTAACAGATCGACCTCAAACGAGTTTTCCAGCTAAACTAACTTCTTTTTTGTATGAACGTTATCAAGCATTTGAAGGCAAAGAGGATAGAGGTTTGATTATTATACCTTGTGAACTAATAGAGCGTAATGGGGATAAATTAAAGGAATTGGTTTTACGATATGGAGAGTTATGGAAATTAGGACGGGGATTTTTGGATTGGATTGATGGAGCAAATACATTCTGTAATACACTTGTTGACCGAATTGTTCCGGGGTTCCCTACGGAATCAATCGATGAAATCACAGCAGAGCTTGGCTATATAGACGAGTTTGTCGTTGTTGGTGAGCAATTCCACCTATTTGTTATTGAAGGACCACAATGGATTCGTGAAGAATTTCCGGTTCATCTGGCAGGATTGAACACTTTCTTTGTCGATGATATAACTCCGTACAGAACAAGGAAGGTACGAATCTTAAACGGTGCTCATACAGCGATGGCTCCTGTTTCTTATTTATACGGTCTCAACACAGTAGGTGAGGCAATTGAACATGAAATCATTGGTAAATTCGTAAAAGAGATAATTTATGATGAAATCATTCCAACATTGGATTTTCCTATAAATGAAAGTCGATCTTTTGCAGAAGAAGTGATTGAGAGATTTAAGAATCCGTATATGCAGCATTTCTTATTAAGTATTTCATTAAATTCAACATCTAAATTTAAAACTAGAGATTTACCTACCTTGCTGGAATATGTAAATCGTAAAAATTCATTACCGAAGAAACTAGTATTCTCACTAGCTGCGTTGATTTCCTTTTATAAGGGAAAAAGCGGTGATGAAAAGATTGAACTGTCCGACGACCACGAAGTACTTGAATTGTTTAAGACACAATGGAATGAAGTTGATGGCAGTCTAGAGAGTATTAGAGGAATTGTCACAAGTGTGTTAAGTTGCAAAAAAATCTGGGATATGGATTTAAACGTTATACCGGAATTAACAGACGAAGTGACGAAAAATTTATATGAAATTGAAACAAAAGGAATGAAACAGGCCGTTGAAACGTTATTGGAGCAAAAGGCGGCCAATTAATTAGGGGGAATATTCATGTTGGATTTCATCCAATTACATGATCACGATAATGTGATTGTAGCACTTAAAGATTTACCAAAAGGGCAATCATTGATAATGAATGAGCAAACGATCGTACTAAAGGATGAGATTAAAAGAGGACATAAAATAGCAATCAAAGATTTTTCTGTTAATGAACATGTCATTAAGTACGGGTACCCAATTGGCCACGCAATTAAAACAATTTCGGTGGGGGAACATATTCATACCCATAATATTAAAACGAATTTGGACGGAATTCAGGAATATCAATTCCATCAAAAGTTAAACCGTAATCCTTATAAAAATAAAAACCTTACGTTTAATGGTTACAAAAGAAAAAATGGAAATGTAGGGATTCGAAACGAACTTTGGATAGTGCCAACTGTTGGTTGTGTAAATGGGATTGCGGAACGAATGTTGAAACTTTTTGAAAAGGAAGTAGGTGATATTTACCCGTTTGAAAACGTTCTCGTATTAAAACACAATTATGGATGTTCTCAATTAGGAGACGATCATGAAAATACTAGAAAAATATTAAGAGATGCGGTGCTCCATCCAAATGCCGGTGGTGTCCTTGTTTTAGGATTAGGTTGTGAAAACAACAACTTATATGAATTTAAGCAAACTCTTGGAGAATTTGATGAAGAGCGTATAAAGTTTTTAGTTTCTCAAGAAGTGACCGACGAAATTGAAGCAGGTGTGGAATTACTAAAAGAAATTTATGCAGCTGCTAAAAACGATAAACGTGAACCCGTACCATTATCTGAATTAAAGGTTGGGTTGAAGTGTGGGGGATCTGATGGTTTTTCAGGAATCACGGCAAATCCATTGCTGGGTAGATTTTCAGATTTCCTTGTTGCTCAAGGAGGTACGACAGTACTGACAGAGGTTCCAGAAATGTTTGGAGCTGAAACAATCCTAATGGAGCGTGCTGTGAATTCAGAAGTTTTTGAAAAGACGGTTGAGCTAATTAATGAATTTAAAGAGTACTTTATAGAAAATAAACAACCAATCTATGAAAATCCTTCTCCAGGAAATAAGGATGGTGGAATTTCAACATTGGAGGATAAATCTTTAGGTTGTACACAGAAGGCAGGAACATCAATGGTAACAGATGTTCTAAAATATGGAGAAATTCTTAGAGAAAAAGGGTTGAATTTGTTGAGTGCACCTGGGAATGACTTGGTTGCATCTTCTGCTCTAGCTGCAGCTGGATGTCAATTAGTACTATTCACGACAGGGCGGGGAACCCCATTTGGATCCTTTGTGCCAACAATGAAAATTTCAACAAATACCCCATTGTATGAAACAAAGCCCCACTGGATTGATTTTAATGCTGGTGTACTTTTAGAGAAGGAATCCGATGTCGTGTTGAACGATTTTATCGACTATATTATACAAGTTGCTAGTGGAGAACTTGTGAATAATGAGAAAAATGATTTTAGGGAGATTGCGATTTTTAAGACGGGAGTTACTTTATAAATAGATGTTAGTGTATGACGTGTATTTCTCAAAAAAGCCTATTCAACTTTATCCTTAATTGGGAGGAGGAAGATATATGATTGGCAAGGAGTTTCCTTCAGAATTCAAAGAGTATATAGATGAGAAAACGGGTAATGTTGTCAAACAGCTAACATCTAATGGTTCTAATAATTTCCACTTTTACTTTACCGATAATTCTTTTTGTACAGGAGATCAAGATATTTATTTTTTATCGGACCGTTCTTCTAAAAGATCAGAAATTTATAATCTTTTTAAAATGAATTTAGCTACCGGTAGGATTTTACAGCTAACAGATGAGCCCAAGGGAATTACTCCAAGCTTTCATACGAAAACTCCTGACGGTGACATTGTCGTTTATGTAACGGGAAGGTTATTAAAGAAATTAGAAATATCAACATTCCAAACTACTGTACTCTATGAGGAAAAGCCGGGGATAGATTTAGGCCACCCGCATATTTCTGCGGATAAAAAATATATCGGTATGGCTCGGAATGAATTTGTTCCAATCGAAAGAGGAGCCAATTATAGAGGATTTAAAGAAACGATGTATGCGACGAAAAAGGGTTGGATAACGTTAATCAGCATGGATGGAAAAGAGGTTTTTGATGTTTTCGAAGATACCCACTGGCTAGGGCACTTTCAGTTTTCACCGATAAATAGCAGCTTGGCAACCTTTTGCCATGAAGGACCATGGAATCTTGTTCACCAACGAATTTGGCTATTGGATATTCGTTCGCGTTCCCCGCAGCCTTTATTTAGGCAAGGAGAGGACGATTGTATTGGCCACGAGTTTTGGACTAGTGATGGGAAAATCTTTTTTGATAACCGTCGAAAAGGCCATGACGGAACAATAACTGTTCATAGAACACAAGCAACTATTCAAAAATCACATACGTCAGGGCAAATTCCATTTGTAGGATTAGCCGATGAAGAGGGGAACTTAATCCGTCAAATTGATCTACCTTTTTATTGCAATCACTATCATAGCAATTTTAACAATACAGTATTAGTCGGAGATGAAGTAGAGGATTTAGTGTTAATTGATATATCGGGAGAGAAGGCTACGATTCAAACGTTATGTTCTCACAAAACGAGCTGGATTACTCAACAAACCCATTGTCATCCAACCTTTAGCTGGAATAATGATAAGATTTTGTTTACATCCGACCGAGAAGGTCCTTGTAATCTTTATTTAATTGAACTACCAAAGCAAACGTAATGAGGGGGAGAGATATGTTTATTTTTGGTGATAAAATCAAAGCCGTCTCAACAGAAGAAGGGGTGGAACGAAAACTTTTAGGTTACGGAGGCAGTTTAATGATGACGGAAGTAACTTTCGAGAAAGACGCAGTTGGAAGCATCCATTCTCATCCTCATGAACAAGTGAGTTATATCTCACGAGGAAGCTTTGAGTTCAACCTGGACGGAGAAGTTCAAATTGTTAGACAGGGAGATAGTATTTACATTCCGTCGGGTACACGCCACGGAGTTAAAGCGCTAGAAGAAGATTCCACCATTTTAGATGTTTTTACCCCACAGCGGGAAGATTTTTTACAAAAATAAAATGAGAGGAAAAGGTGAATTTATGAAAAAAATGATTAGTACCATTCTAGCAGTATTGTTATTCAGTTTTGGGGTTATTTCCGTCTCGGCTTCATCCAATGACCTAGGAAAAGAAGTTTTACAACCAAAAGATGGATGGGCTTCTTTTGGAAACGGAACAACAGGTGGATCTAAAGCAGACGAAAATCATATTTTCACAGTTACAAATAAAAGCGAATTAATTGAAGCATTGGGTGGTGATAATAAATCAAACGGTAAGAATGATCAACCGAAGATCATCTATGTAGAAGGGACAATTGATTTTAATGTAGATGAAAATAATAATCCGATTGGACCGGAATACTATGCAGAGGGTACAGGGTATGATTTTGAAGAATATTTAAAGGCATACAATCCTGAAACGTGGGGTTATGAAAAGGAAGTAGAAGGTGAGCTTGAAGATGCACGCGCTAAGGCTCAGAAAAAGCAAAAAGAACAAATTGTAATCAATATTGGTTCGAATACGACCATAATAGGAATTGGCAATGATGCTAAAATCATTGGGGGTAGTTTGAATATGAGCGGAGTAGAGAATATCATTATCCGCAACATTGAGTTTGAAGCTCCGCGTGATTTCTTCCCACAATGGGACCCGACGGACGGAGATTATGGTGAGTGGAATTCTGAATACGATAATATTTCCATCACAAATAATACTGAAAATGTTTGGATTGACCATTGCACATTTACTGATGGTGAAAACACAGACTCCTCTTTTGGAAAATACTTTGGCCGTACTTACCAACAGCATGATGGATTATTGGACGTAACAAACGGTGCAAGTTATGTGACGATTTCGTATAACAAATTTGAAGACCATGATAAAGTGATGCTGATTGGGTCAAGTGACAGCAAAACGACTGATAGAGATAGATTAAAAGTAACCATTCACCACAATTATTTTAAGGATTTAACACAACGTTTACCAAGAGTGCGTTATGGTGAAGTTCATATCTACAATAACTATTATGAGTTTACGAATGACTCGGAATACTTATTCGATTATGCATTTGGGGTAGGGGCGGAATCGAAAATTTATGCTGAAAATAACTATTTTAACTTCGATTACAATGTAGATCCTTCTCATATTATTCGTTATTGGAAAGGAACTTCTATATATGAGGACGGTTCATTCGTAAATGGGAAAGGTAAAGGAAGCAAAGTAGATCTTGTTAAAGCACATAACGAAGGAAACGATGTACAACTAGATGAGAATGTTGGATGGAAGCCATCCTTGTACACAAAAATCCATCCAACACAGGCTATTCCTGCAATTGTAAAGGCAAAAGCCGGCGTAGGGAAAATAAACTGATATTTTTAAAAAAGACTTGTTTAATTTACAAGTCTTTTTTTATTCGAGTTGTAAAAATATAAAAATATTTAACAATTATCTAAAAATATTAAATTATAATTGAAAGCGTTTTCCGATAAAATGACAATAAGAATTGAGTAAAAATCAGTATGTGTTGGCAAACGATGAATAAAAAGTTTAGATTGTAGGAGGCTGAAAAAATGGCAGAGCTAAAATTAAATAATATTTATAAAATATACGACAATAAAGTAACAGCAGTAAGTGATTTTAACCTTCATATTGAAGATAAGGAATTCATTGTGTTTGTTGGCCCATCTGGTTGTGGGAAATCAACCACTTTACGAATGGTTGCCGGGCTTGAGGAAATTTCTAAAGGAGATTTCTTCATTGACGAACGCCGAGTAAACGATGTAGCCCCTAAAGATCGTGATATTGCTATGGTTTTCCAAAACTATGCACTATATCCTCATATGACAGTTTACGATAATATTGCCTTTGGGTTAAAACTTCGTAAAGTACCAAAGGATGAAATCGATCGACGTGTAAAAGAAGCAGCTAAAATTTTAGGTCTCGAAGATTACTTAAAACGTAAACCAAAAGCCCTTTCTGGTGGACAACGTCAGCGAGTTGCGTTAGGCCGTGCCATCGTTCGTGATGCAAAAGTGTTCTTAATGGACGAACCGTTATCAAATTTGGATGCAAAACTTCGTGTTCAAATGCGAGCTGAAATCGTTAAGCTTCACCGAAGATTAGGAACTACAACCATTTATGTAACGCATGATCAAACAGAAGCAATGACGATGGCAAGTCGGATTGTTGTGATGAAAGATGGGGTGATTCAACAGGTAGGAGCTCCTAAGTATATTTACGAAAATCCAGAGAATATTTTCGTAGGCGGATTTATAGGATCCCCTTCAATGAATTTCTTTAATGGAAAGATTTTAGACGGTGTTTTTTCTATGGGAAGTACAAACATTACGATTCCCGAAGGAAAAATGATGGTTCTTCGTGAGCAAGGATACGTTGGAAAAGAAGTGATTCTAGGGATTAGACCGGAAGATTTCCATGATGAACCAGTATTTATTGACTATGCTAAAGGGGCAACAGTTAAAATTGATATCGAATTAGCAGAACTTACTGGTGCGGATATGACAATTTATTCTACTATTGAAGGCCAAAATTTAGTAGCGACGATCGACCCACGTACAGAGGTCAAGCCTGGTGACAAGCTTGAAATTGCTTTTGATATGAATAAAGCTCATTTCTTTAATAAAGAGACAGAAATTAGAATTCGTTAGATAAACGAAATAGCTAGTATTATAAGGTAAACTAAAACTACCTAGTACAGTTCGCATTGAACTACAAGGTAGTTTTTTAATTTTCCATTTAATTTTTAATCTCTCAGTTAATAACAAATTTTATTTCATCTATTTACCTATTAATGAGTATATCCTCTTTGATGGAAAAGATGCAGTTTATTTCTACACCTTTTTTATATAAGATATCCCTTTTGTTTAAGTTTTGAACAATAAGTATAATAAATGATAGATAAATTTGTGTAATATTTAACCTATCTTTAATTTTCTATAGTAAGATAAAAATACCTAGAAAAATGATAGTAATCAATGTACTATAAAAACGTCAATGGCGAATGTTTAAACTTAGAGTTCATCATCAAAAATTATTTCATCATAGTTTAACTTAATAGCCTCATAAATAAATAAAGCTGCCATTAGGTGTGGGATTACAATTCGTTCACCAAGTTTGACTGGATGGGGTAATATTCCGCCACGTACTTTCGTTGACACATATGTGTATGCCAAGTTACTTAATTCATTATTATCGCTTTGTTGCTCAGGGGCAACGACAGCGAATGGTATAAATTCTTCGTATAACTCTTTTGCCAAGTTTAAAGCCTCTTGATCTTCACAACTTGCTGTGAAGATACATACACGATCTGCATCCGTAAGTGGTGTATCTGGAGTCCATTTTGATAGATTAGCAAATGGCTCTGTTTTTTCCAACGCTTTTATTTCAATGGGCTGTAATTCACCAAAGCATGCGAAATATACATTGCCTTGACCAACACTAGCTTGAGCAAGTAAACGTGCTGTTTCTTCTATTGCTTCTTCTTCACTTTGAATAATTCTTTGAAATAATCCACTCATTTGAGTAGAAAGTATTTTAGACATAGGTTTCACCTCTTTATGTATTATAAATATTTCGTTGCGAAATTGTAAAATCTTAAAGAATATAGCACGTCTTTTTAAAAGGTTTTTTAAAAAGTAAATCGAAATTTATGTTTAGGTGAAGTATGATAGGGAATGTAATTAAAGTAATGGAAATAATAATAAAATAATATCACGTTAAGGGGAAAGTTATAGTGAAAAAAATATTAATCGTTGATGATCAAAAAGGAATTCGTCTTCTGTTAAATGAAGTTTTCTCCAGGGAAGGATATAAAATATTTCAAGCTGCCAACGGATTGGAAGCGCTTAAAATAATGGCAAATAACAACATAGATTGTGTTTTATTAGATATGAAAATTCCCGGAATGAATGGGATCGAAATATTACGAGAAATAAGAAAGAATAACTTAAATGTTCCTGTATTTATGATGACAGCATTTGATGATAATGAAATTATGGATGAAGCAAATGAATTAGGCGTGATGAAATACTTTACAAAACCATTTAATATTTTTGATATTAAAAATGAAGTAAATGAAGTGTTGAAAAAATAAAGATGGTTATTTTTCTACATAAAACTTGGCGTGTATATTATTAACAATTAATAGTCATATGTGTAAGTTTAACTTAAAATAATTCATTTTTTCGATACTCCTGCTGTAGAAACAAGCCGGTTTCTAGTCTTGAGAGACAGGTAGCAAGAGAGAGGTTTTTTAAAAGGAAATGTTTTTATAAAGTATATTTGCGGCTGTCGCAAGCTTTCGCCGCAGAAAACAAACCCATCTCTAGGATTGAGAGACATGCTAGTAAAAGAGAAATTATCTTCAAGGGGAAATATTCAATTAAAGTGTTTTTGCGGCTGTCGCAAGCTTTCGCCGCAGAAAACAAACCCGTCTCTAGGATTGAGAGACATGCTAGTAAAAGAGAAATTATCTTCAAGGGGAAATATTCAATTAAAGTGTTTTTGCGG